>NZ_JBYTDL010000001.1:346886-590418 GCF_058791335.1 Lysinibacillus sp. EB271-A1-10B | reverse complement strand
GTGCTAACGAAGCGACAGCAGCAGGATGTTGGTCACGAAGGCGTTATCACAGGATGTGATGCATTTAGCCTTCGTTCCTCTATCGCTAATCCCCAAGGAGTCGCCCAGTCTCCACTACAATCAACTTTTTCATAATAGACGTTTTAATAAAAGTCATTCACAATTTTGGGTGATGAACCAAAATAAAAAAACATCATGCGTCCTCATTAGTTTTCTAATGAAGGGACGAATGATGTTTGAATCCGCGGTACCACCCAGCTTGCCTAAAACGGCCACTCTTCTTCGTAACGTGAAGGGACGAGCTTTGCTAATAGACTTAAGTAAGAAATTAAGTCGTTCACAAAGCTAACTCGGAAGTCCATTCCAAATGCTTACACGATCTGTTTGCAGCAACCACAGACTCTCTAAACGTGTAAAAGGCAAATGTACTACTCTTCGTCAGCGTTTTTTAGCTCAATACCTGTCTTCCATCTGCATAGATGGCGAGGTGAATTCACCAAAGACATAATTGATTTATTGCAAAAAATTATATTATAAAGGCTCGGTGAAAAGCAAGTGTGTAAAGTCAGACTTTTGGCGGTGTTTTTTCTCGGAAGAAAGTTATATGCTACTTTTGTTGCTTTTTTATTTCAGTAAATTATATGAAGGTGTGGCTCAACACCAAAATTTGCGAATGACATTTGTTAAAACACATTCCATATACATAAGTTGATCTTCGTTCCGACTGGACGCCCCCAGTAAAATTCCCATTCGGAACAGAAATCAACCGCACGTTATGGTAACAATCAATTTATTTGGAAATGCAACCGATATTAGTAAAAATACGTCTATATTTGTACACACAGAATTGACAGTATTCTCGTTTAAAATTTTTAAATGAGAACAAAAACAATCAAGCAGTGGATGTTTAAAATGCTCTACGAATGGGAATGTTAGTAGTAGGTCATTACAGATCTCAAGAAGTAACTACTTTGAAGTTTATGTGAAAAAACAGAAAATTTCATGTCAAATGGGTATTCTTTTTTTATTGGAACTATATTCAAACATCACAGAGTACTGTATAATGGTATGTATATTTAAATTACATTAATTCTAATTTAACACACTAGTTTATAGATAATGATTAAAAGGAAAGGATGTGTCAGTATGATAGTAACTTTATTTACATCACCAAGTTGTACGTCTTGCCGAAAAGCTAAAGCATGGTTAGAGGAGCATGAAATCCCATATACAGAACGTAATATATTTTCTGAACCATTAAGCATTAGTGAAATTAAAGAAATTTTGCGTATGACAGAAGATGGTACGGATGAAATTATTTCAACTCGATCAAAAATTTTCCAAAAATTAAATGTTGATGTGGAAAGCTTGCCATTACAACGTTTATACGAATTAATTCAAGAGTATCCAGGTTTATTACGTCGTCCCATTATTTTAGATGAAAAACGTTTACAGGTCGGCTACAACGAGGATGAAATTCGCCGTTTCCTACCTCGTAAGGTTCGTGCTTATCAATTGCAAGAAGCACAGCGTATGGTGAACTAATATTGCCGTATTCTGCATAGAATAGTATTAGATGTTACATATGCAACAAGCATATTGTGACATCTATTTTTTTGTGTTTTTCTTATGTAAATCCTTCTATATAGAGTATAATAAATAATAGGGAAAAGTCATATATTTCGGTAAAGTATGTTAAACTTGATTTTAGCTTAATAGTTTACTACAATTTCAATAATTCAAATAACTTCTGTGAAACGGTGTATATCCTTTTCATTTTATGACAGAACAGCATACAATATAATTAGAGACAACTGTGGACATTAATTTTTTAATTTCGGTTGCTCGAAGGGTTTACTGTAGTGTGGTCAAAGGTTGAAAAACAAAAATGAAGTATGAGGTTAAAAACAATGAATAATAGCATACTAATGAAATAAACTGTTTTTCGACAAATGACAGTGAAGGGAGATGAGGTCTAGTGGACATCGAACGTGTAAACGAAAATACACTCAAGCTCTTTATTACGTACAATGATATAGAGGATCGCGGCTATAGTCGTGAAGAAATTTGGTACAATCGAGCAAAGGGTGAACAACTTTTTTGGGATATGATTGATGAAGTAAATACGGAGGATTATTTTGATGTAGAAGGTCCAATTTGGATTCATATCAATGCTTCTGAAGTAGGCTTAGAGATCATTGTCACACGTGCACATATTTTAAAAGACGGTGAAACCTTAGATGGTTCTTCGCATTTTGATGAACACAAAGATATGTTTGCTCCATTCGAGGATGTTGGAGAGGATCTTCTCAGTCAACTAACTCAATTTGGTGACATTGATGAGTCAGAATTATTTATGGATACAGACATTTATGTTTATAAATTTAAAGATATTGATGAGTTAATCCCTGTAGCGAAACGCATAACAGATGAATTAGTGGATTCCTCATTATTTAAATATGAAAATTGGTACTATCTGGTAGTTGACTTTGCGAACGCAGAAGAAGAGCTAAATCATCACGATAGAAATGCGGTTATTAAAGAATTTTTACTACCATCGAATTTTACAATCCATCGTTTAGAGGAATATGGCGAAAAAATTATGGAATTTGATTGCTTTGAAACTGTACGAAAATATTTTATTTAAAGTAATGAGTACTTGATTCAGTGGTTTAGACTGTAAACAAACTTGGTTATTATCAAGTTTGTTTGCAGTCTTTTTATTTAACTTCTTTCAGTAAGTGTTTTTGGTAACGTAAGTAATTGAAAAAAGATAGCAATTTATAAATTTCAAGAAAAAGCCGTACTTTATTTGTCGCTATAAAAAGGCTCCTATACAATTAGGCAAAAAGGAGATGATTTTATGCTTATGGCCTATAATGAGCAGCAACAGATTTTTCTCCCATACCAATATTCAAGGGAAGCTTTACAACGATATAGGCGGCAGATGAAATTTTATTGTCCTCAATGCCAGCAGCCTGTCCAATTAAAGATAGGCAAATATAATATCCCTCATTTCGCTCATATTGCTACTAATAGCTGTGTACAGTTATTTGCAGAGGGTGAATCAAAACTTCATTTACAAGGAAAAGTCCAATTATTTGAATGGTTAAAAAAACTCGGGCATACAGTAAAGCTGGAGCCCTTTTTAAGGAAGCTTTCACAGCGACCAGATATGCTTTTGATCAAGGAGCATAAGCAAATTGCCATTGAATTTCAATGTAGTACAATTTCTCATGAAAAGTGGCTATTACGTACTTCTGGATATGAGAAAAATTGTATACAGCCGTTGTGGCTTTTTCAAACACCTCAAAGACAAACTACACAAGGTGTTCAAAAAATTTCCATTTCTCCGATTATGCAAAAAGTGCTAAATGCTACAGCATTAGGCTTGTCTTATTTAGTGACATATGATGCAAACACATCGAGATTTATTTATTGGGCGAATCTTCTTTATGTTCATGGGCATACTTTTATAGGTAAAGTACAGGAATTAACTATTCACAAGCAACATTTTCCTTTTTATGAGCCTAAGACAATTACGAAAGAGGAATTTCGTCTTTATTGGCAGCTTTATAAAAAGTATTGTAAGCAATTTGTATATCAACGATTATTCCATAGTAAAAATGGGGTGCAAGATGCATTTTTACGAAGTAGGTATGAGTTAGGCTTTGCTTTAACGGGGATGCCTGATTACGTAGGTATTCCGGTAAAAGATGGAGAGGCAATACCGAGGTTTTCTATAGAGTGGCAAACGATTTTACATCATTTTTGTCGTTGTTTACAATTAGCACCTCATGAACTAGACGAGAGAAATATACGATTGTTTTTAAGCCAACAACATATAGAGGTTACAATCCAGGCTGTACAAGCTATTAAAAATTACGGAATGGTACTGGCGAAAAGGGATGAAAAAGATGATCGTTTTCCGGATATTTGTGAGCGAGTGTACGCACATTTATTTGCAATTGACGCAATATACTGAGAAAATATGAGAGTATAGGAAAAACGCACATATAAAGGGGGCTGGCACATGGCTAGTAATCAAGTTTTAGTAAGAAATGATGTTCCAAAAGAGTTAACTTGGCGCTTAGAGGATATATTCGCAACTGATGCCCTATGGGAAGAAGAGTATAAAGAAGTTGCAGAACTTGCGAAAAAAGCACCTAGTTATGCAGGTACTGTGAAAAATGGAGCAGATGAATTAGCGGCAGTTCTAACTTATCACGATGAAATTTATGAACGTGCAATGAAGCTTTACACGTATGCTCATATGCGTAATGACCAAGATACGACAAATAGCTTCTATCAAGATATGAATAGTCGTATTCAAACATTAGCGACTAGTATTTCGGCTGCCCTATCATTTTTAACACCTGAGATTTTATCACTGAGTGAAGAAACGATAGAAAGTTACTTAGCAGAAAACAAAGACTTACAACTGTATAAGCAATCATTAAAAGAAATCACGATGGCGCGTCCGCATGTATTACCAGCAGAGCAGGAAGCGTTACTTGCACAAATGTCTGAGGTTACAGGTACTGCTTCAAATGCATTTAGTATGTTAAATAACGCTGATATTGTCTTCCCTAAAGTGAAAAATGAAGAAGGGGAAGAAGTACAGCTAACACACGGTAACTATATTAAGTTTTTAGAAAGTAAAGATCGCACTGTTCGTGAAAATGCTTTTAAAGCAATGTACGAAACTTACGGTAACTTTAAAAATACGTTTTCCGCTACATTAACGGGCAATGTGAAAAAGCATAATGTTAGTGCACGTATTCGTAATTATGATTCTGCACGTCACGCAGCGATGTCTAATAACTTCATTCCGGAAAGTGTTTATGATCAATTAGTAGAAACAGTCCATAAGCATTTACCAGCTATGCAGCGCTATATTTCGTTACGTAAAAAGCTTTTAGGTGTAGACGAATTGCATATGTGGGATTTATTTGCTCCACTCGTTAAGGAAGTGGATATGAAAATCACTTACGATGAAGCGAAGGATATTTTAGTAAAAGCTTTAGCGCCACTAGGTGAGGAATATCAAGGCATTGTTCAAGGTGGTCTAGATAATCGTTGGGTGGATGTCTTAGAAAACAAAGGGAAACGCAGTGGTGCGTACTCTTCAGGTGCTTATGGAACAAATCCATATATATTAATGAACTGGCAAGACAATGTTAATAATCTGTTTACGCTAGCGCATGAATTTGGTCATAGTGTACACAGTTATTATTCACGTAAAAATCAGCCGTTCGTTTATGGCGATTATTCTATTTTTGTAGCGGAAGTTGCTTCAACTTGTAACGAGGAGCTGTTAAATGATTATTTACTGAAAACAATTGAAGACCCTCAACAGAAAATTTATTTATTAAATCATTGGCTAGACGGCTTCAGAAGTACTGTTTTCAGACAAACAATGTTTGCTGAATTTGAACACCTAATCCACCAAATGGATAAAAATGGTGAATCTTTAACAGCAGAGCGTCTAACAGAGGTTTACTATAATTTAAATAAACAATACTTCGGTGAGGATATTGTTGTAGATGAGGAAATCGGCTTAGAATGGGCTCGTATTCCACACTTCTACTATAACTACTATGTGTATCAATATGCTACAGGTAAATCAGCTGCGACAGCATTAAGTAAACAGATTTTAGAAGAGGGTACACCAGCTGTAGAACGTTATATTAATAACTTCTTAAAAGCAGGCTGCTCTAATTTCCCAATTGAGGTATTAAAGGCAGCAGGCGTTGATATGAACGTTGCACAACCGATTGACGATGCATGTAAAGTATTTGAAGAACGTTTAAATGAGTTAGAAAAATTATTGTTGAATAATTAATTTGGAAGGCTGTAGGAATTTCCCTACAGCCTTTTTCTATGATTAATTAAATAATAAAAATTGTAAGAATAATGATTTTTTTTGATTTCCAAATGTTTAAAAGTGCGTATCTTGAAAAAATACTGTTTGTAATCGCTTTCTATTTGACAAATTTGTGAATCTATCATTGGACTTGTTGCTATATTTACTATTCCGTGATAAATTGAATCATGTGAAATAAATCACAAAAACAAACATACACCCCTTTGTTTGAACGTGAACATTTCTCCCATCCCCTTTGTGAAAAAGAGGCGTCATTATCTGTCGAGGATAGTGGCGCTTCTTTTATTTTTTTTAAGAAGCATTCCGATAAATCGCAGAAACGATCCGATAAATAAAAAAGAGAACAGGGACACAACATTAAATGTGTGTTGTATCCCTGTTCTTTAGAATAATAGTATAATTGCATTATTTAAGACGCCACAGTGTAGCGTGATCTGTCTGAATTCGTTCAATCTTTTGCTGTAGCATACGCTTCTTTAATTCACGTTCAGCATTTTGCTCTGTTGATGAGTAGATAAAAGCTACTTCATTTGTTGAAAGGGTATGGAATTTTTCAAATAACTCTTCCATTGTTGGTAATGGTTGACGCACAAGCTGTTCATCCATCATTTCTTGTAAAATATGTTCATAAACTTCATAGGAATAGTTGCCACTAACTTTAAGACCTTCATCTTCAATACATTCATTGAAAAACACAATGCTAGGGACTTCATCAACTTCCATCTCACGTTTAATATATAAATCGCATTGGAAGGCACGTGCTGCTTCTTTTGAACCAAAGTCTGCGGTAAATTCATTCATGTCTAATTGAACATCTTCCGCAATTTTTAGCAACGTAGCATAAGAATTGACATCTTGTTGGTTTAGTAATACATATTCTTGTAGTTTCGACAAATAACGTGCGCCTGCACGTTTCCCCTGTAACTCTGCTGCTTTAATAGCGATCGATGGCAAAACAGGGTGATTAATGTCAAGTTCAATACCGGATACACAACCCTTTACACGCTTACTTAAGCAATTCAGAGAGGCTAGCTCTGTGCTTAGTACAAAGCGCCATGTAAAGTAATGATTGTACTCTAGCTGTAACTTACGAAGAACGGCTTGCAATTTAAAAGCTTCTGGACAAAGTGGATCTACGAAAATATACAATTCAATAGGCTTATTAGCAGTAGAAATCTCAGGAGTTGGCTCTTGTAGCATTTGAATATTATTCACGTAACAATTCCCCCTCATCGTCATTTGGTGTATTAATCATGTGATGAGCTGTTAATACTAAACGTTGATAATAAACTTCACGGAACTTACCTTCCATTCCTACTTCATCCATCGCCTCGGACATACATTCAAGCCAAGCTTGAGCGCGATCAGGTGTAATCGGAAAATTCATATGACGTGCACGCATCATTGGATGACCATGCTCCTCAGTAAAAAGATTGGGTCCACCTAAATACTGTGTTTGAAATTGAATTTGCTTGCGTGCTGTTTCCGTTAAATCTTTTGGAAAGATTGGAATAAGATCAGGATGCTGTGCAACTCTTCTATAGAACGCATGGATTAGCTCTGAAAGCTTTTCAGCCCCCAGCTCCTCATAAGGAACAGTGTATTTTCGACTCATAAGTTTAATGCCCCTTTAATTCTTTATATCGTAAAGTATATTTTTATACTTAGTCATTTTTTTAAATGTGAATTTCTTGTGACTACCTTCATTCTATCAACGTCTTTTCGTTAACACAAATAAAGCGCTCTTCCGAAATGTTTTCGCTAAAAAAGCACAAATTTCACCACGCGGGTGAAATTTGCCGAAAAACGCTGTATTAACAATGATTATGCGAATCAATTATGCCTCGGCATAATTGAGCCCGGAAGTTAAACTGTGTAGTAATTCATCACTTTATTGACATAATTCTGCGTTTCTTTGAAAGGAGGAACGCCACCATACTTTGTAACGCGTGAAGCTCCTGCGTTATAAGCAGCTAATGCTAATGTAGGATCGTTATCAAATTTATCTAGCATTTGGCGTAAATATTTGGCTCCTGCCATAATATTTTGCTCTGGATCAAAGGCGTTTGTAACGCCTAAATATTGTGCTGTCTTTGGCATTAATTGCATTAATCCTTGTGCTCCAGCATGACTAACCACATTTGCATTAAAATTAGACTCTTGCTTAATCACGGCAGCGATGAGTTTCTCAGGTACATTATATGTAGCTGCTGCCTTTTGAATAATCGAAGCGTACTGATTCGCACCTGCTAATGAATTGGCATACGCTGTTGAACCAATTACGTTATCTGAAACGTAGGAGTCTAGCTTTGTACTAGTTGTACTAGATTGTGTGTTTGCTAAAGCTGCTTGTACAGATGAAGGTATAAAGACGCTATTAGAACCGTTATAAAGTAATGCTTGATACGCATTATTTTGCATGTTTTCAGATAAACCAGTTAAACTATTAAACTGATTCATCATAGACGAAGCGCTTGATACTCCTCCGAGCAAACTAGATAATTTTGCATTGTTAGTAGTAGTTGAATCGCCAAGTATTTCGCTAATCATGTCAGAAAACATAGAATTGCTGTCTGTAAGATTGTTTGACGATGAATTTTCTGAAGCTCCTAGTGTTTGTAATGCTTGAATGTCAAGTAAAGTTCTGAGTGATTGGATATCCAAGGAGTTGCCACCCTTTCTTGTTATCTAGCTAACTTATTTCAGCAACATCCGCTAAGAGAGTGACCAACATCACATTGGCCTAATATCTCCGGCGGATGTCACGGAATCGGAAAGGAAGTATTTGTACAAGGACAAAGCCGATTCCGGACGCGACGCAATTATGCTGGGGCATAATTGCTCTATTAGGATTGTTCTTTATTCATTTGTAATGCTTTCATAAAACGCGCAATTTTTTTATCTGTTGCCCGTTTTTCAATACCATATTGCTGTAGAAATTCGTCGAAGGTTGCATTTCCTTTTATTGCATCTTTTGATTCATATTCTACCTCATAATCATCGCACTGCAAATAGAAAGAATGATCGAATACTAGAAGGCCATCCTTATAAGGTATTTCGACACGATCAGTTGTTAGTGAACCAAATACCTCCAATTTTTCCAAAGGGATGTTAAAGAGAGCTAGTCTTTTGGCTACTTCTTGGGCATAGAAATCTTCATTAGCAAGCATTTTCTCAGCTTGCTCAGCCGTTAATTCGTCAGTCGTCTCTAAGTGTGCATGCTCTGCATTTTTTTCTTTTAAAGTACACTCAAAGTATTTGTCGATTTGTCGAATACGAAGCCCGCTTTGGCGTTTCCGAATAGCTTGCGAAGGTGTGTCGAAATAATGATTTGTTTGACGATGAATAGCATTTTCAGAAATGTTGAATTCTTGCAGTAAATATTCGTATTGCTCTTTTGTTAAAAGATTTTTAAACTCTATTTCAATTTGTTGTGCCATTATGTTCACCTGTTTATTTTAATTTTTTTACTTGTGTTGATTAGGGGAAAGGTTCATCAGCATAGCATGGGGTTGATCTCCGTTCCGGCTGGGCGCTTTGTTGTTGCTGTCGCTTTGCTTTCGCACAGATAAAACATTTGTTGCTGCCGCTTCGCTTTCGCGCAGAGCTTCCTGGGGGCGTCCGATGAGCCGCTTCACTCGCGTTGCTCGCTGCAGGGTCTCGGGGCAACGGGAAAGCGTGAGTGCAACGTAGCGGCAGCAGCAGGATGTTGGTCACGAAGGCGTTATCACAGGACGTGATGCTTTTAGCCTTCGTTCTACTATATCGCTAATCCCCAAGGAGTCGCCCAGCCTCCACTCCAATCAACTTATATGCATATCATATGTTTTAGTAAAAGGTCATACTAAAATTCCGATGATAGATAAAAATTTTAGTATGGCTCATTACAATAGCATGGGGTGATTTCCGTTTCGCTTGGACCAACAAATGATTTCTGTACGAAAGCGTAGCGGTAGCAACAGCGTCGATGTTGGTCACGAAGGTGTTATCACAGGATGTAATGTTTTAGCCTTCGTTCCGCTATTGCTGATTCCAAAGGAGTCGCCCAGTCGGAACGGAAATCAACTACACGCTATAATAAAAAAGTTTCGTTCGTTATTTCATTGATTTAGTATTTACACACTGCAACTATTTACCCTCTATGCTAAAATAAGAGGAAGAGTACGACGAAAAGGGGAACCGCGTGTGCGTAAAATTTATACAATAGAAACATTGAATTTTGAAAATGAAGAACTTCATTTTAGTTTAAACGACAATGAAGTAAATTTACAGTTAAAACCTGCTGCACAATTAATTGCAGATTCTGATGACTTTGCGTTTATTTATTTACTTGATGCAGGAGAGGATTATCATTACTTGCGTTTTCCGCCGAGTAGTTGGGATCAGCTTGTACATATTTTGCAAAAAGGGAAAAACCCAAAGCTACAACTAGGTGAAGAAGTACTTGAGCTTACAAATTTTTACGATGAATTGGAAATGCTCGTGTATAATATTGAAGGAAATTACAATTATGGGGCGGAATTTGTCCAAGCGGTGGAACAACACTTCGAGAAAATTCTAGCTGAATAAAAAGACAAAACGAACAGACGGTGTTGGTTTTGTTCGATACCGAATGTCGGGAGGTTTTTGCGATGGGGCAATGGGAAATATTTTTAAGTCCTTATAAACAAGCAGTAGATGAGTTAAAAGTAAAATTAAAGGGTATGCGTTCACAGTTTGGTATTGTTAATGCAAATTCACCAATTGAATTTGTGACAGGACGTGTAAAGCCTTTAGCAAGTATATATGATAAAACACTAGAAAAAGGACTTTCCTTTGAGCCTTCTAAACAGCTAGGTGACGAGCTAGGCGATATCGCAGGTTTACGTATTATGTGTCAATTTGTAGATGATATATCGACAGTTACAGAACTAATACGGCAACGTAAAGATATGCGTGTAGTGGAAGAGCGTGACTATATTACACATAATAAGCCAAGTGGCTACCGCTCATATCATATGATTGTGGAGTATCCTGTAGAGACGATACAGGGGAAAAAAGTGGTATTAGCTGAAATACAAATAAGAACACTAGCCATGAATTTTTGGGCATCTATTGAGCATTCTTTAAATTATAAATATAAAGGTATGTTCCCTGAGGAAATTA
Source organism: Lysinibacillus sp. EB271-A1-10B (assembly GCF_058791335.1). Lineage (NCBI taxonomy): Bacteria > Bacillati > Bacillota > Bacilli > Caryophanales > Bacillaceae > Lysinibacillus > Lysinibacillus sp. EB271-A1-10B. The sequence continues at coordinate 579,386 of NZ_JBYTDL010000001.1, read as the reverse complement.
AAAATCGCCTTCAAAGTGCAGCAGAGGCCGCTTTCCGATTAGATGAGGAAATGTCGTCCATTCGTAGTGAGATACAAGAAGCGCAGGCTTATTTCAGTGAATATAAAGAAGCATCGAATCCTAATTTACTATCGGAGAAGGAGCGTGACTCAAAATGAAATTTTCCATTCAATCACGTAGAGATGCACAGTCGAACGAATTAATGGAGCTAGCCAGAACGTATTTGCAGGATTTTGGGTTAACTTATGATGAAGAGGCTCCTGAAATCGTAATCTCTATTGGGGGAGATGGCACTTTACTACATGCCTTTCATCGATATGCTCATTTGCTAGATCAGGTCGCCTTCGTAGGTATTCATACGGGACATTTAGGATTTTATGCCGATTGGAAGCCATCTGAATTAGAAAAGCTTGTTTTATCCATTGCGAAAAAGGACTTTAACGTTGTGGAATATCCTCTACTAGAGGTAAAGGTGGAGCATCATAATGCGGAATCCAATACGTATTTAGCGTTAAATGAAGCAACTGTGAAATCACCTGATGTCACGCTTGTAATGGATGTAGAATTAAATGGTAATCAGTTTGAACGTTTCCGTGGAGACGGACTATGTGTATCAACGCCTTCTGGTAGTACAGCTTATAATAAAGCCCTCGGTGGAGCAATTATTCATCCGACTTTAGCGGCACTCCAAATTACTGAGATAGCATCTATCAATAACCGTGTCTTCCGTACAGTTGGTTCACCACTCATATTACCAGCACACCATCATTGTGTTTTACGTCCAGTCAATGAACAAAACTTTAATATGACAGTTGATCATTTACAAGTCACGCAAGGTGATGTGAAGTCGATTGCATTTAATGTAGCAACTGAAAGAGTGCGTTTTGCACGTTTCCGTCCATTCCCATTCTGGGAACGAGTGCATGAATCATTCGTGGCCAATGAGTAAAATGGATACAAGATTTACACTGCATTTTATAGCGGAAAAGGAAGGCCAACTACTTAAGGAGGCCTTAGCTGAATGGCGCATCTCCAAGCGAGCTTTAACGGCTATTAAATTTGATGGAGGCTTACTGACAGTAAATGATGTCGAACGCAATGTTCGACATCCTCTTCACGTTGGCGATCGAGTTGAAGTTACATTCCCTCCTGAAGAAAAAAGTGAGGGGCTTGCTGTTGAACATGGTGAACTTTCTATTATTTACGAAGATGAAGCAATTTTAGTGCTTAATAAGCCAGCACATCAAAGTACGATTCCTTCGCGTGAGCATCCAACACATAGCGTAGCGAATCTAGTGTGTGGTCATTTTCAACAGCAAGGTTTAGCATCAACGGCTCATATCGTCACGAGACTTGACCGTGATACTTCTGGCTTGCTATGCATTGCCAAACATGCTCATATTCATCATTTAGCGGGACTTGCACAACGTAGCGGAGAAATTTCTCGACAATATGAAGCCATTGTACATGGACATGTGGCACGAGATGTACGATCAATTATTGCTCCTATTGGACGCAAGGAGACGAGCATTATTGAGCGTGAGGTGCGTGAGGACGGTCAATTTGCACATACAGATGTGACAATATTAAGGCACTTTTATTTACAGGGTGAACCGATGACACATATACAACTAAAGTTGCACACAGGGCGAACACATCAAATTCGTGTGCATATGGCCTATGTGGGACATCCACTTGTTGGAGATGAACTTTATGGTGGAAGTCGTGATCATATAAATAGACAAGCATTACATTGTGTGTCCTTAAAGATGCTTCATCCTTTGACAGGTGAGAGGTTACAATTTACAAGTAACGTAAATGAAGATATGCAGCAATTATTGATTGACTCTTTAGTTTGAAGTTTATTTCTTCAATCCTCTTTTATTCCCGAAGTGTGAAACCTATTACTGAATCATGTTATATATTTAAGGAGATGTTCGCACAAACGGGCATCTCTTTATCATTTTATAAGTTATCTTAAAAACATCGTAACAGAACAAAAAGCGATTTGTAGGGTATAGTAGAGTAGAGGATTTACCATAACGAGTGGTTGATTTCCGTTCCGACTGGGCGCTTTGCTGCTGCCGCTTCGCTTTCGCGGCAGCAGAGGGTTTTGATTGTGCGAAAGCGCAGCGACAGTAACAACAACAGCACCGATGTTGGTCACGAAGGCGTTATCACAGGATGTGATGCTTTTAGCCTCCGTCCTCTATCGCTGATCCCCAAGGAGTTGCCCAGTCGGAACGAAGTTCAACTATTTATGGCATACGGTTAATAAATGTCATCTCCAACTTTTGGTGAGGAGCTAGTTTTTATTCAGTAAAGGTGAAAAACGGAAACTTTTATCTACAGATTTATCCAATTAGATTGCGGAGATGTTGTAGGATGCTATGTAGTAAAAAAAGGGTTTGCAGAAAAGGCATCATACGCTCTATTATATAAAAGGTAGATTTACGGAATTGCCCGTATTAATGATTTAATGCTCGGAAGGAGGGGACAAGCATGATAGAGGAAAGAAATGAAAGGGATGATGTGCAATTCGACGAGGCTCGTTTGCGAGAAATGCTCGAAGCACATGATATAAACGCATTCCGCGATGAGTTTTTAGAGCTTCATCCATATGATCAGGCAACGTTTTATGAGAAGGTGGAGCCTGATATACGAAAGACCATCTATTCGTTCTTGTCTCCGGCGGAAATGGCTGATATTTTTGAGGCAATCGAAATAGATGATGATGAATACACAGCGTATCTGGCTGAGATGGATCCTTCATATGGTGCAGAAATGCTTTCTCATATGTACGCAGATGATGCAGCAGACGTTTTAAATGAATTGGATACGGAACAACGTGAAAGCTATTTAGGCATGATGGATGAGGAAACAGCTGAAGAGATTAATGAGCTTTTAAGATATGACGAAGGCACAGCTGGTTCTATCATGACGACTGAATATGTAGCGATACCAGAAAATTCTACTGTTCGTTCAGCGATGGCGATTTTACGAAAAGAAGCACCGGATGCTGAAACCATTTATTATATTTTTGTCGTGGATGAAGCACATCGATTAACAGGTGTTATTTCGCTTCGTGATTTAATCATTGCGGATGAAGATACTCGTATACGCTCGATTATGAATGAACGTGTTGTGATGGTGCACGCGGGGGATGACCAAGAAGAGGTTGCCCAAATTATGAAGGACTATAACTTCTTAGCTACACCAGTTATTGACGATAAGGGTGAATTACTAGGGATTATTACAGTCGACGATATTATCGACGTTATTGATGAAGAAGCATCGGAGGATTACTCTAAATTAGCGGGTATTTCCGATATGGATAAATTTGATACAACCTCGTTCCAAGCGGCTAAAAAACGTTTACCATGGCTTGTCATATTATTATTTTTAGGGATGTTGACAGCAAATTTGATGGGACAGTTTGAGGCAACGTTAGAACAGGTAGCGTTACTCGCGGTGTTTATCCCTCTTATTTCAGGTACTTCTGGAAATAGTGGAACACAGGCATTAGCGGTAGCTATTCGAGGAATTGCAACAGGAGATGTTGAAGAACATAGCAAGTTAAAATTACTCCTACGTGAAGCAGGCACGGGTTTAATGTCTGGAATTGTTTGTGGGCTGATTGTGATCGGCATCGTCTATATTTGGAAACAAGAGCTTATTCTTGGAATGCTAGTAGGAGCAGCGCTGTGTGGTTCAATTTTAGTAGCAACACTTGCAGGTTCTTTCATTCCATTGCTTATGCATCGCATGAAAATTGATCCAGCTGTTGCATCAGGTCCATTTATTACAACATTAAATGATATTACAAGTATTTTAATTTACTTAGGTTTGGCGACAACATTCATAAGCAAAATAGGCTGAGAACCAATTTTCTTCCTTTCGCATATTGTATGAAAAAAAGGGAAGTGAGTAATGTGGGTCAAGAGCCACGCTTATTTATAAAGTCACCATCCTATTTTCTGAATATTTCTAAGGCACTACATGAACTTGATTTGGATGAAAGTACGTCAGTGTATCTAAAGGACGGCTATTTCAATGAACAGACAATTGAAGAAAAAGAAGAAGAAGTGGTTGAAGAATTACAAATAGATCCGTATTTACTAAAGCAACTTCAATTTTTAGAAAAGCCATTTCGGCAAAAAGCTTATCAACCGTTAGTCGTAAGTTTAAAGGATGGCCGAAATTTACGAGGTAGTGCGTCTAATGTAGAGACGGATTCATTGATGCTTACTTCTTTTGAATTAAAGACACAAGAAATTATTTATTTTGAGGACATAGAACAAGTATTATGGCGAGGTAAACAATTACCTACTTTATGAAAAAAGTGTACAGCAGAGGATGCTGTACACTTTTTTTTATGTGTAGTGTGTCAAAGGAGAAAAAGATTATTCACAAATCCCTAAGTCTACATCAGCAATACATTGTACAGCACAGAAGCACGATAAATCTACAGTGATACAGCTCTCAGTGGAATTCCAATCATCTACTTTGCATATTTTTTTCATGTTGACACAGCAGCCATCTCGACTTAATAGATCGACTGTACTTTCACTGGAGTCAAATGAACATAAAGGTTCTAAAACACGCAAGGTAGCGCAGCACTCATCAAACATATCTTCTACACGGAAAAATACGGATGTACATATACATGGATCTGCTGTTGGAGAACTGAAAAATGCTTTAAAAGGAGTACCATCTTTTGTAATTAACATAAATACACGTGTATCTGCATGAGAGCGTGCTGGACTTACGATGCCTCCCAGTGGTTCTAGGAAACAGTTAGCTGTACATGGTTGACATTCTTCTCTCACCGCTTGATTCTGAATGTCTAAAATAGCGCGTACTACGTCACAAACGCAGCCTGCTGAATGGATTGGTCCAATAGGATTTGTTGGCTTGCCACAACCCATATTGTCACCTCCTTTCCTTGTTACTACTTCTACAATATGTACTTAAGAAAAATGGACTCGGGCCTTTGTATATATAGTTAAATGAATAGTTTTTTTATGGTTGGAGAAACTTTAAAGAAAAGGAGGGTAAAACTTGAAGCTATTAGGAATGATGTTACCTCTATTAGTCAGTTTATCGCTTTTAAGTGGGTGCGGTGAAAAAGAAAAATTTATTGTCTACGGTTCACCGGAAAATGAAAAAGAAGTTGAATCCATATTAAAAGAGCAGAAATATGTAGACAAAACAACGGTTATCCAATACGACAATAGTATGCTTGTAGCAGTGCAAATTAAACCATGGGATAAATGGAAAAAGGCTAAATTAGAGAAAAAGTTGCAAAAGAAATTTGATGAAAAATATCCAAATAAAAAGGTTTTTGTCTCAACCGATTATAAAATATTTTATGAAGCCAATAAAATAAAAAGGGATCAAGTTGAAGATAATAAACTGAAAGATAAAATTAACGAATTGAAAAAGCTAGCAAAGGAGAAAGCATAGTGGAAAAAGAACAATACCATCAATTAGAACAGAATGTCACGCCGAAACCGCCTTATTTTAAAAATGTTGCAAAGGCATTTTTTGTAGGTGGACTTATTTGTACAATCGGACAGGCCGTTTCACTTTTTTATATCATTTTCTTTAATTTTACTGAAGAGACAGCTGGAAATCCAACAGTTGCAACAATGGTGTTCTTTGCCATGATTTTAACAGGTTTTGGCTTATATAAGAAGATTGGTCAATTTGCTGGAGCTGGATCAGCTGTGCCTGTTACGGGGTTTGGTAATGCTGTTATTTCTGCTGCCATCGAGCACAGATCTGAAGGATTAGTACTTGGTGTTGGTGGGAATATATTCAAATTAGCTGGGTCCGTTGTATTATTTGGTGTTGTCTCCGCTTTTTTTGTTGGACTTATTAAATACATTCTCGTAACGCTAGGAGTGGTTTCATGGTAATTATCTTTCAATCGAAGCCATCCATAATAGCAGCAGGTGTAGTCGCAGGTCCACTAGAGAAACGAAGTATATTTAGTCAACACTTTGATGCGACCTATGATGATGAACGTTGGCAAATGAAAACAAATGAACAAGGTCATCGAAAAATGGTGGAAGAGGCCTGTGAATTTGCCATGAAAAAAGCGGGCGTAAAAAATAAGGACATTGATTACTTTATGGGCGGCGATTTAGTAAATCAAATGACACCGACCAATTTTGCAGCTAGAGACTTAGAAATTCCTTTTATTGGACTCTTCTCAGCATGTGCTACCTCTATATCTTCAGTAATCGTTGCGAGCCTTTTAACTGAGGCAGGTGCCGCAAACTTTTCGCTCGCTGGTGCATCCAGCCAACACAATGCGGTTGAGCGACAATTCCGTTATCCAATCGATTATGGTTCACAAAAGCCCCAAACTGCTCAATGGACGGTAACGGCTGCTGGATATGCTCTAATTGGTAAACATCAAGAGGAATACCCTTCTATTGAAGCAGCAACTGTTGGAAAATCAGTTGATTATGGTATGGATGATCCATTTCACATGGGTGCAGCGATGGCACCAGCCGCTTTTCAGACGATTCAATCACATTTAGAGCAACGTAATCAAAAAATTTACCACTATGATTTAATTTTAACAGGTGATTTGGGTCAACTTGGCTTAAAACTTTTAAAAGGCATGTTTGTTGAAAATGGCATCAAAAGTGAGGATTTAAAACCTTTACGTGATGCAGGTGCCGAGTTTTATGGACAGGATGAGGCATTTCAATCCGGTGCAAGTGGTGCAGGTTGTTCAGCAGCTGTTTTTTTTAGTTATGTAATTCAACAGATGCGAGCAGGTACTTATAAACGAGTTCTTCTTGTAGCGACAGGAGCATTACTGTCTCCGCTTACTTTTCAACAGGGCGAGACGATTCCATGTACGGCACACGCGATTGAAATTACAATGAAATGAGGTAAAAGCTATGGTAATGACATTTGTATTTGCATTTATTGTAGGTGGCATTATTTGTGCCATCGGTCAATTACTAATGGATGTTGGAAAATTAACGCCAGGACATACATTGAGTACTCTAGTCGTAATTGGTGCAATTCTAGACGGAATGGGCTTGTATGAGCCTCTCATTAATTTTGCAGGTGCTGGTGCAACAGTTCCTATTACGTCCTTTGGAAATTCTTTAACGCATGGTGCGCTTGCTGAGGCAGAAAGGCATGGGCTTGTAGGCGTGTTGACTGGGATGTTTGAAGTAACCAGCTCAGGAATCAGTGCTGCCATTGTCTTTGGCTTTATCGGAGCATTACTTTTTAAACCAAAAGGAAATGTTGACTAGACGAATACCCCACCCATTTTTACAACCAAAACATATTATAGGTTGTAGAAGGGAGGGGTATTTTTATGGGATATCAAGGCTGGGGCTCGTATGGAGGGCACTCTGATGGTTGCTACGGAGGAGATTACGGCGGATATTATGGCTGCGGATATTATGGCTATGGACATGGTCAGAGTTCAACGTTTGTTCTAATCGTTGTTCTATTCATTCTCCTAATCATTGTTGGTGCTACTATCATTTAATTTCTTTCAGCATATGTCTTTAGTACCGAAAGGGTAGCGACAGGTACAGAAGTCTTCTGAGATGAAGGGGATTTAAGCTGCTTTTCAGTGAGTGTCCAAATACCTGCTGAAAGAAGTTAAGCCTCCGGCGGATGCCATGGAATCGGAAAGGAGTTCTTTGTGCAGGCACAAAGCCGATTCCTGACGCAATTATGCCGAGGCATAATTGATATGTGACAGTCGATAAGAGGCTTTAGCTTTTCTTCAGAGTGCTTTATTATCTGAATAAAGTTTAAAGCCTTCACTATTTTTTGAATGTTTTGTGCATAAAATATGAATGGAAATAAATTAATTTTAACTGATAGGAGGGGGAACATGAATCGCGGGTTTTTTAATTCAATTGAACAAAAAACTGGGGTATCGATGGATGAGATCTTCGCATTAGCAAATGCAATCCAACATGCTGATTTTAAAAGTGAAAAACAAGTAAGAAAAATCGTACGACGCGTAAGTAAGGTGTCCAATAGACAAATTACGCAAGAGCTTGAAGATAAGTTAGTTCAATCTATTATTCAAGATGGTGCTTCACTAGACTTCGATAAAATTACTAAAATGATGAAATAATTTGATATTTAAAAGGTTGGTTAAATGGACTTTCATTTATAAATCAACCTTTAAAGTTTTGTAGAAAAAATAAAAAAGGTGTTACGATATGCCGTAGCATTTTCGTAACACCGATTTGAGGTGAAAGAAATTAAATCGTTTTTTCCATAGCACGATGTGGGATACCAGCATCCATAAATTCGGGAGATGTTACCGCATAGCCAAGCTTTTCATAAAAAGGAATAGCATAACTTTGTGCGTGGAGTTTTAGTTTTTTCTTATTTATTGAAATAGCGTACTTTTCCATTTCTTTCATAATTAAAGCACCTAGTTTTTTGCCTCGCTGATCTTGTAAAATACAGACACGTTCAATTTTTGCAGCATCGTCCACGATATTACGTAAACGTGCAGCACCTACAGGATCATTGTCTTCGTACATAATAAAATGTGTTGCGGATGCATCCTCAGCATCACATTCTAAATGCAGCGGCACACCTTGTTCTTCAACAAAAACCTGTTTGCGAACTGCGAACGCATCCTCGTGCTCTTTTGCTGTTTCCACAATCTTAACGTTGTACAAGGATTACTCAGCTCCTGACAATCGGAATGTTTCATATGTTGTCCATGAGCCATCTTCCAATTGGTATAAAAGATGAATACGATCAATTGTATCTTTTTCGTCAACGCCTGTCATACGTAATTGCCCAAAGATGTCATCATGCTCGGAATCCGTCATTTTTTGAGCAATCGTGATATGTGGTACAAATACATGTTTTGACTCACCAAAAGGTACTTTTTCTTCAAGTGCTTGGTGGAATGCTGTTAATTGTTCAGTTGGTTCAATGCGGAAATAAATCGCATTTGTTGTAGGGAAAAATGAACTTATGCGTAATGCATGAACGTTTAAAGGTGCATAGTTGGCAACAAGTTCATCTAATTGCTTAATAATAGATTGAATATCATCATCTGTCGCATCAAAGCTGTCCTTTAATGTAATATGCGGAGTAATTTTCGCATAATGAGGATCGTATCGTTTGCGATACGTATTCGCTAAATCTTGCAATTTTTTTGATGGAAATGCCACAATACCGTACTTCATAGGCCATTACCTCCCGAAAGTAAACAATTTTTTATTTAAGTATAACAGAAATTTCCGATTTCGTAATTTGATTCGCCTATATTAATTGAAATTTTCAATTAATGCGCGACGTAGATCAGGTTTCCAATATTTCCATGTATGATTGCCATTAAACTCTTCATAGAATAAAGAAAATCCTTTGTCTAACATGAGATTATGAAGCTGACGATTTGGTGTTAAAAAATCTTTAATGGTTTTATCCATTGTGACAACTTTATCTTCTTCTTTTCCAACAATATGGTAAATAGAGATTGAGCCTGGATCTTTAAAATTCTCTACAGCTTGCAAAACATTTTCATCAACATACGGTGATTGTAAAATAACCTTGCCAAAAATACTTGGATATTTTAATGCGGCCATTAAAGATGCGGTAGCAGCCATTGAGTCACCAATGACTCCACGACCCATTCCCATTTGATAGGTTGCATATTCAGTGTCTAAATAGGGCACAAGCTCGTGTGCTAAAAAACGAAGATATGCTTCATGTTGCTCTCCACTTGGAATATATTTAACACGTCGATCCTTTATGTCCTTATAAGGAACGAATGCAATGATTAAATTTTCGATTTCATAGTCATCGATAAGTTCATCAGCAAGTTTTGTAATACCTCCAAGCTGGAAATAATCTTTGCCGTCTGATGCAATTAAAATATTATATTTATATAGTGGAGAATAATTTGCAGGAACATAAATATAGAGCAATAATTCCTCCTGTAAAGCTTCACTATAGAACTTTAAATCTTGTACAGTTCCCTTATCCACTGATGACACTCCTTCTCATGTTTGTATCGAAATTGTACCATATAGCTAAAGTAAAGGTATAATAGGTTGGGCTAGCACTATTCTAGCAATCAAATCGAAGTGAGGGATAGTTATGCATGATAAAAGTACTCGCATACACTCTGAAGAAGTAGCGAAGGCAGCTCAAGCTGCACTCATTCGTCGTGGTGTATCGCTAGAGGATATTGCTAAAATCGTTTATGAAATGCAAAAATCCTATAATGAAGGTTTAACATTAGACCACTGTATTCATTCTGTCGAGCGTGTATTACGTAAGCGTGAAGTTCAACATGCTTTATTAGTAGGGATTGAATTAGATGAACTTGCAGAGAAAAAGTTATTGTCGGCACCGTTACAGCAAATTATTGAATCCGATGAGGGGTTATTTGGTGTGGATGAAACAATCGCACTTGGATCTGTTTTTACATACGGTAGCATAGCGGTAACAACTTTCGGTCACTTAGATAAGCAAAAAATCGGTATTATTAAGAAGTTGGACACAGAACCTGGACATCATGTAAATACGTTTTTAGATGATTTAGTTGGCAGTATTGCTGCTTCTGCCGCATCACGTATTGCCCATCGTATGCGTGATTTGGAGGAAGAGGGCGAGACCTTTGCAGATATTGAGCCCGAAGATCTAGGACCAAAACCAAAATCACATCATGAAATTTAAAAGAGTATTAATAAAGATAACAGAGCCTTCTCCAATAATATGAGGAGGCTCTGTTTACGTTGTAAATAAAATAGGGCTTTTTGGCAAAGCGAGGGGTTGATTTCCGTTCCGACTGAGCGCTTTCCTGGGGGCGTTCCAATGAGCCGCTTTTGGTGCTGCCGCTACGTTAGCACTACGCTTTCGCACAGAAAACATCCGCTACGCTGCAGGGTCTCGGGCCAACAGATGTCTTTTGCGCGAAAGCGTGAGTGCAACGTAGCGGCAGCAGAGGGTTTTGGTTTTGTTTGTGCGAAAGCGCAGCGACAGCAACAGCACGATGTTGGTCACGAAGGCGTTATCACAGGACGTGATGCTTTTAGCCTTCGTTCCTCTATATCGCTGATCCCCGAGGAGTCGCTCAGTCTCCACTCCAATCAACCACTTCACTCATCATGTACCTTATGACGCGTCCAATTTTAAAGTGATAAGTGATAAATAAAACGGGAATTACAAGACAACATTCAGAAAAATTTCTTAACCATTTTTTAACAATACGAACAGAGCCTCCTCGATAATTTGAGGAGGCTCTGCCTATTTAGTGTCTATGAATTGTTTTGTATACCGATAATTAATCGTTATAGGCTTTTAAATATTCTTTTACCTTTTTACTGTCTGCTTCAAGCTTCAATCCAGTATTAATGAGTGGTGAAACAGTGGATACAGCAGGTTTTTTATTGCCTTGATAATAGCTAATAAATTCATCTTGATTTATAGAGTAAAGAATTGCTTTACGTAGGTCTACTGAAACTGAAACAGGGCGACCAGATGTATTCATTTGTAGGTATGATACGGCATTACTATCAGCAGTATTTAACGTTAGTTTCGTATCAGATTTTACAATGTCTAGCTTTGTTTCTGGTACTGACTGAAGTACATGAATCTCACCATTACGTAATGCTGATAATGCACTATCGTTATCAGCGATAAAACGAACATTAATTTTTGCGATCTTCGGTTCATATTCACTACCTACACGGTAGGCAGGATTTTTCACAAATTGTGCTTCATAATCATTTTTCTTTATAAGAATGTAAGGACCACTAGCGTAAAGATGGTTGTTGTATGTTGCTGTGCCTTCCGTCACCGTAGCTTGGTCACCATAGGCAATATCCTTGTCTGGATTATAGGCTGCTACATCATATGTGTTAATGCTTGTTACTTGTTTTTCAGAAACGATACCACCAGATTGGTGTGCTAAATAATTTAACACTTGTGGGAATGGTGTTGGTGTTGTAATTTTAACGACTTGGTATGCTCCAGCTGCATTATTCACAGTCCCTTTGTCTTTTGCTAATTGCGTTACAGAAGCAGGGAGGTTTTGGGATAATGCATCTAATACAGACTGATCAGAGCCTGCAATTTTTTTCTTTTGTAATTCAGCTAAGTCAGAAACGATTTCGACTGTTTCGATATTTTCATGAAGACTATATGTGCGATGGTCTGGAACTGACTTTGAATCTTTTGCACGATTTAATGAGAATACAACGTCTTCTGCTGAAACCAATTCACCTGTATCAACGGCAGTACCATCTTTTACAGCAGCGAAGTTAAGATCATCACGTAAAATGAAATAATATTCTTGGTTCCCTTCAGCAATAGCATGATTATAAGATAATGAACCATCAGAAATGACTTCATCTGTATCTGTTAAGTTTACAAGTCGTACATACATATTCGTATTTAATGTATTAATAGAACCGTCATTCCCTTTAATAGGATCAAGAGATGTTAACGAATCTATTGTTTGATGTAAAATCAACGGTTCAGTTGCATTTTTGGATGAATCATTGAATTCGATATTTTCCCATACTTGCGCACGGGATTTTGGTAGATGTACAGTTTTTGGGTTTACTAATTCAGAGTAAATGCCTTGATATTTATTTGAAATATATAACGGAGCAATATAAGCTTGATCGAATACTAAAAGCTGTTCTAATTCTTTATATTTTGCAGCGGCTGCATCACCTGTCAACGTACTCGCTTCCTCGATGAGCGCATCTAAACTTGAATCAGATACAATACTATAGTCACCGCCCGTTTTAAACAAACCACGAACAGCATAATCAGGGTTTCCTGTTACTGTTGTCCAGCTAGAAAGAGCTAAATCATAATTGCCAGCATCTTTTTGTGCTGAAAATGAACCATAATCAGGTTGAATATTTAGTTTAACTTCAAAGCCATTTTTAACTAGTTGATCTCGAACAATATTCATATCTTCCTCAGAAGCGGCCATCCCTAATACTTCAACTGTCTTTTTACCTTTCTCTTTTGAATCTTTACTACCTTCTACTTCAGTTTTTGTCTGTACACAGCCTGCTAATGCTAAGACGGCAATGAATAAGAATACAAGTAATCTTTTCATGTAAGAACCTCCATTATTAATTTGATTTTGGATCTAAAGCATCTCGTAACCCATCTCCTAAGAAGTTAAAGGAGAGAACGAGAAGCATAATACAAAGACCTGGGAAAATAGCGACATAGGAATGTGTTTCCAGATACGTACTACCGACTTTTAGGATATTGCCCCATTCAGGAATGTGTGGCTCAATGCCAAGCCCTAAAAAGCTTAAACTACTTGTTGAAATTACAGCACCACCGATGGTTAATGTGGCTTTGACAATCATCGGTGCTAACGAGTTAGGGACAATATGTTTAAAAATGATTGCAGCATCAGATGCTCCTAAAGCTCTGGCTGATTCTACGAATTCGAAATTAGAGAGCTGCATTACATTAGCGCGCATAGTACGAGCATAAGTTGGAATGGCTCCAACACTTAGTGCGATAATTAAATTCATAGTATTGGCACCAAACGCTGCGATAATAGCAATAGCTAGTAGAATTCCAGGAATGGCATATAAAATATCAAGACTTCGCATGATGATGTTGTCAGTCGCTTTCCCGTAATAACCAGAAAATGCTCCAAGGGTTCCGCCGATTAATGCAGGTATAATTGTTGAGAAAAATCCGACAATAAGCGATATTTGTGCACCGAAAACAATGCGAGAAAATAGGTCACGCCCGTAATTATCGGTGCCTAGCGGATATTCTAACGAAGGTGTTTGTAATAATGCCCCATAGTTATTTTCAATAGCGAAGTCATAGTCAAATGTCCAAGAGCTTGTTACGGACAAAGAAAACATTAGCACTATGAAAAATAATCCGAAGACGGCCATCGTATTGCGTAAAATCTTTTCCCAAATTCTTTGCCATTTTTCAATTGTAGAGGGATTCGCCTTTCGAGCTTTTTGAATAAGGCTATACCCTAGCAATGTGGCAAATAGATTGCCAGTCAATGAAGCAATAAGCAACAAAATACCAGGTAACAGCATCCATTTTGGCGCAGCCTCGGAAGTCACAAATTTTGTACATAGCATTAACATCACGATATAAAAGATTGCAAGGAGTAAGAAAAGACCCATTGCAAGTAAATAAGTATCTGTGACGTACGGTTTAAATAAGTTCAGTGCTGAAATACCGATAATAAAAAGCTGAGTGATCAAAGCATAAGCAGCAAAAGTATATTCAGCTGTCTTACTTCTTGAAATAAGTAAAAAAGCAAAAGATGTAGAAAAAATATTACCTGAAACAATTGTTAATAACAGTGGATAACCAAGTAATCGAGTGCTTTTTCGTATGTCACTATAGCTTGCTAAATCCTGTTTAATGCGTAAAGTCAGGAAACCAACATAAGCTGTGGTAATTGCATAAATGACAAAAAAGATTAAGACGATTGGTCGCCAACTTTGAGTAGAAAAATTATAGCTATATGCTAGAAACAATAAAGAAAATAGCAAGGAAAAGACAAGTGTAAAATGTGAATTGACATATTCCTGTGTTATCTTCAAAAGTAGTTTGACATGTAAGCTGTTTTTCACGGGTGATCCCCCCTTTAAGACTTCTTCATTTTCGAGCGAATGCGTGGATCGAAAAAGGCATACATAATATCGATGAATAAATTTACGATCGAAATTGTAATAGCAATATAGACGACCCCACCGAGGATAGCTGGAATGTCCGGAATAAACTGCTTATCAACAATATAGCTACCGATACCACTAATATTGAAAACTTTTTCTGTAACAGATGCCCCACCTAACATTCCACCAAAGAGAAGTCCAATCACTGTAATTATAGGAATCATGGCATTGCGAATAGCATGCTTTGAAATCACCTTAAATTCATTCAAGCCTTTAGCTCTCGCTGTAATAATGTAGTCCTCATGTATCACCTCAAGCATACTGGATCTGGTCATACGGGCAATGGAAGCCGTAATGGATGTCCCTAAGACAATAATCGGCATTATTAAAGAAAGCCAGTTTTGAGGATTATATGTAGCTGGGAACCATTGCAGCTTTAAGGCAAATGTTAAAATAAATAGTAAGCCTTGCCAAAAGCTGGGGATGGATAATCCAATCAAGGCGATGAACATAAATGTATAATCCAAATATGAATTTGGACGAACAGCGGAAATAATGCCGACCGGAATAGCAATAGCGATAGCCATTAATAGTGATAGGATGGCTATTTCAAGTGTGACAGGAAACTTGTTTACAATGCTATGTGTAATAGTTTCTTTCCCTGCAAAGGAAGTACCTAAATCAAATGTGAAGAGACCGGATAGTGCATTCCATAATTGAGATAAATACGGCTGATCCAAACCATGAATATGATTAAAGTTAGCAATTTGCTCAGGCGTTGCCGCAACACCAAGTAAGTTTCTCGCTGGATCGAATGGCGATAAATACAAAATTGTAAACACTAGTGTCGCGACACCTACAATAACAATGAAACTCTGTAGTATTCGTTCAATGATAAATTGTAGAAATGGATTCGCACACAATAGAAGGACTACATAAAATAAAACAGCTGGTAAAAAAGTAAGAGCAACGAAGTTTTTATTTTTAAGTTGCTGACTAAAAAATTGTAAATAGGATGGATCTTCTAAACCATCCTTCAATAAATCTTGCTCTACTAACTGCTGTATTTTTGAATCTGCTAATTTCGAAGCAGTTTTTTGTAATTGTTTTTCTGACACAAATTCATGAAAGAACTTAGCTTTGGCTAATTCTTGCTCAGCAAATTTAAATTGCCATTGTGCGAACAAACCCTTTTCTTTGTAATACTGACTTCGTAGCTCAAAAGCTTGGCGGTATTGATTTGAATGTTTTCTTTTCCAATAAGATAAGTATGTAAAAGGGTGTACTAAAATACTTAAAAGAAAGAGTAGCACATTGTAAGGCTTATGGTGCATGAGCTTTTGATAAACTGAAAAAAAGAATACATGTTCCTTAGTTGTAGAATGATCTTTTGAAATAACCATGCATTTCCTCCAGACGTAAATAAAATAATAGATTCTAAAGTGAGGACAAAACAGCATCAACATACGCGTTGTAGCCGACTCATTTTTGTAAGGCCCTATTGAACAGATTGCAGGATGAAAGATTCAGCTTCTTTCAGTAGAAAGAAGTTAAAGCCTCCGGCGGATGTCACGGAAATCGGAAAGGAGTTCTTTGTGCAAGCACAAAGCCGATTCCGGACGCGATTATGCCGAGGCATAATTGATTATAATTATATTGTATAATTCCTATCAGTATTGTAAAGTATGGATTATACAAATAATTAAGTCAATCACAAAATTTACAAAAGGATGGATTGAATGAGTGAAAAGCTTCTAGAAATAAGCGATCTTCGTGTATCTTTTATTACGGGAGAAACAGAATTTGAAGCCGTTAAAGGCGTTGATTTTCATTTAAATAAAGGTGAAACACTCGGAATTGTAGGAGAGTCAGGTAGTGGGAAAAGTGTAACGGCTCGTTCAATTATGCGTCTATTACCATCACCACCTTCATTTCTAAAGTCAGGAAATATTTTGTTTAAAGGACAAGAGATTACTTCATTGAGCGAAAAACAAATGGAGACAATCCGCGGACAAGATATTAGTATGATTTTTCAAGATCCAATGACATCTACAAATCCAACTATTCGTATTGGAGAGCAAGTAGCTGAAAGTTTAATAAAGCATCAGTCAATGTCCAAAGCTGAGGCCTATAAGCAAACAATAGAGTTATTAAAGCTTGTAGGGATTCGAAATGCAGAGGAACGATATAAACAATATCCGCATGAGTTTTCAGGAGGAATGCGCCAACGTGTTATGATTGCCATGGCACTTGCCTGTCAACCATCTTTACTAATTGCAGATGAACCGACTACAGCCCTTGATGTAACTATTCAAGCGCAAATCTTAAAATTAATGCGAGACATGCAAAAAAAGATGGGTACCTCAATCATATTAATTACCCATGATTTAGGTGTTGTTGCTGGCATGTGTGATCGAATTATTGTTATGAAGGAAGGGGAGATTGTTGAGCAAGGTACAACAGAGGAAATCTTTGAAAATGCTCAACATCCTTATACTAAAAAACTATTGAATGCATTACCAAAGCTCCATGAGAAAAAGCAGCCTAAGCAAATTACGAATGTACAGCTCGAAATAGATAAAAATAAACCATTAATCGAAGTGACACATCTTTCAAAGGAGTTCACATTAGGGCATGGTCAAATGGTAAAGGCTGTCAACGATTTGTCATTTCATATATATCCAGGGGAAACGTTAGGTTTGGTAGGTGAATCGGGCTCAGGAAAATCTACGACAGGTCGAACAATTTTACAGCTTCATCAGCCTACGAATGGAGAAGTTTTATATCAAGGTGTACCAATTACAAGACTAACGAAAAAGCAACTTAAAGCAATGCGGCGTCATATGCAAATTATTTTCCAAGATCCATATTCCTCGTTGAATCCTCGAAAAAAAATAGTAGATATTATTGGGGAAGCTCTAGATATTCATAAACTCGTTAAAAAGAATGAAGAGCGTCATCAGCGTGTGGAGGAATTACTTGAACTTGTAGGCTTAAACAAAGAACATGCAATGCGTTATCCGCATGAATTTTCAGGTGGACAACGCCAACGTATTGGCATCGCAAGAGCATTAGCAGTGGAGCCAAATTTTATCGTTTGTGATGAACCACTTTCAGCCCTTGATGTTTCTATTCAAAAGCAGATTGTAGACTTGTTAAAGGATTTACAGCAGCGCCTAGGATTGACATACTTATTTATTGCTCATGATTTGTCTATGGTTAAACATATTAGCGATCGTGTAGCAGTCATGTATGGAGGGAAGATTGTAGAACTTGCAGAAAGTGAGGAGCTGTACACCAATCCAAAGCATCCGTATACACAAGCTCTATTACACTCAATACCAATTCCAGATCCTGCGATCGAAAAGAAAAAATATATGGATACCGAGCACAAAGACAAACAAACACACTATGAAATAGAAAATAGTCAGCTTGTTGAAGTTTCTCCAAACCATTGGGTTGCTGTTGCAACTACATAGCTTGAATGTAGTAGCCTGATATTTTACAATAGAAACATCGTGAAACTTTTAAGGATTCTTTTAGAATCTTCCTTAAAATGTAATAAAGATGAAGTTGTGAGGGAACTACTACATGAAAATGCAAGATATAAAAACGTTAATTACGAGTGGTACAATCATTATTGCAGTTGCATTGTATATGATTTTTGGCAGATCACCAGCCCAGGAGAAGGATACAACATCAACTAACCAAGATAGTACTATTTCTATTGAACAGGTTGAAGAAAAAACAGGAAATAAGCGCTTTGATGTAGATTATATTAAAGCATATGATGGTGATACGATTCAGACGACAATAAATGGCAAGAAACAAAAAATTCGCCTATTGATGGTAGATACACCAGAAATGAATTATAACAAGGGTGAAGCACAGCCTTATGCTGAAGAGGCAAGGGACTATACGATTAAATTGCTACAAAACGCCAAAAAGATTGAAGCGGTTTACGATGTTGGACCAGAAACAGATCATTATGATCGTTTATTAGCCTATGTCTTTATTGATGATGTAATGCTACAGGAATCCTTACTAAAAGAAGGACTTGCAGCAGTGCGCTTTATCCATAAACCAAACAATACGTTTGAGGATGAATTTAGAGACATTCAGCAAGCTGCAGAAAATGAAAAATTAAATATTTGGTCACGTGAAAATTACTTCCAAAAAGATGGCTTCCATCCTGAAGTATTAAAATAATGGTTAACAAACAAGGGACTGTCCCAAAAGGCTATGAAAAATGCCTTTTGAGGACAGTCCTTTCTCTAATATAAAGAGGTGAAAATAAAGTGAAGCTTGTAGAGTTTGTCAACAGGCTTTACTTTTATTTTTGGTTAAAAAGCTGAATAAATGGATTTTATCTTTACTTCAACTAAATTCTACTTACAACAAAAGCAAAGAACGTTATTAATAATATGAATAAATTAACATCTATATATTTCCGTTAAACTGCAGATGAGAACAGTGATAATATATATTGGATGTCTTTGGAGATATATCAAATTTTTATAATTACGCAGTAAAAAGTTATGTTTACGATGATAACGGATACCCACTCTCAATGATATAAAGGAGTACCTTAACAGTACCTCTCAAACTATCGTGATGATGTGCTAGGCGTGAAAGATGAAAATGGCAGCTTATTGCATCTTACACATATGACGCATGCGTAACATTTTAACGACCAGATATCATGATTAACGGCTATAAATATGCCTACAAAGAGGTGCTGAGTTTGTTTAAAAAGAAAATATTAGTCGGTCATTCAGGAGATAATGTCCAGGCAATTTTTAAACACATAAAGAGCAGTAACATTCCGTTTGAAATAGGAATCAAAGACATTTTAAAGCAATCGTCTAATAGATTCCGCTCGAAAAAAAACGATGAAGTATACATAGTGTTTTATATAATTAAAGTTCGGAAAAAATATGCGGAACAAGTAGAAGCTATCGTTGGGGAGTATGTATCGTTAGAAAATGTGAACCATGACTATAAAGTGTCGAAAAAGAAAAGTAGAAAATTAGAATCGAATGAAAAACCAAGTTTTTCATTTCTGACTCTTATAAACTCATTAGCGTTACTAACAAACGCTATCGGTAAGAATAATGGCACGAACATCGTTTCGTATATATCTTGTGCGCTCTTAATGATGACGGGTGTATTTATGGCGGCAAAATATTACGAAGAGATGCAAAAAGAATCGGGTAATTTGAGAAAAATCACAATGCTGGGGGTATTCATAGGTATTGGTGTGATAGTTTATGCTGTTTCATCCTTTTCATCTTTACTTAGATAATATTTTCAGAACAATAGGAAACAACAAAGTATACGAAAACAGCCAAAAGAAAAAACAGCTTTATGATTTATATTTTTCTTTGGATTATTTGGATGGTTGAGCTTTATTTAATCCATTATAAAAAAATCAATAAAAAAGCAGGCTTATGGGGCTTGATCACCTGTTGATTGTATTGGTGATTTTCACCTTTATTGCGATTCAATTGTATTTAGAGCTTGATCTTTTGAGTTAAAACATCAGGTTTAAAAAGGGAGATTATCACAATGTTAGAAGAACTATTAATAGCTCTACTATCAGGATACATATGCAAAAGGTCTTTACATTATGGATGAAGCTAATATTATTTCGGGTCTACTATTTTCGGTTACATTATTAAGCGTGATAATGGGTATTTTTATGAAAGAGTCGAATTCAGAAAATCCTAACTCAACAATAAGCTGTGCACCTTTTTGGGTGAATATAATTTGGGTAGTCGTTACGTATTTACCTTTTACAATTAGGAAAATAATTTATTCGTTCGTTTTAATGTTGTTAACTATTTTGTTTGGGTATCTATATGTATCTACATTTTAAGTTCGACACAGAAGAATTCCATTCAAAAAAGTAAATAGTTGGTGAAATGAAAATGAAAATGAAAAAATCATTTAAACGATATAATAGGTTATTATGGAAGATTGAGTTTTTAAGTTTGTTTCACTTTAAACAGAAAGCAATAGAACTATTATTGAAACATTTAAAACAACATGAGTATCCAATAGAAATAGAAGCAAGTGGATTAGTTCGATTAGGTCATTTATATGTGGATTTAAAGGATTTCGAACAAGCAGCAGAAATATATCATAAAGCTTATCTTTTAGCTCAGGAGTTGGAATTTCGATATAATTCCACTGAAAAAGAGATCTTAAGTATCTTTCAAAAGGCAGGTCGTCACGACTTATATGCATACTGGTATGAGGATTTTTTGAATAGAGCTAAATATGATAAGAGATTTAAAAAATTACAACGCAAATAAATTAATGCTATTTGAATTGAGTTTATATTTTATTTAGAAGCTAATAAGGAATCGGTCTCAGTGACTACATAAAGTGAGGAAAAATAATTGAAATTAAAATATCATATATATTTGTTGGAGGAGTATTCTTCTGTGAATATTCTTCAGATTCAAGAATTTATTGAGGAATTTCTCAAAAAGAAATTCAATTCAAGATGTGTCGACCCAGATTACTAAAGGTGAAATTATGTACTCTGTTCGTATGGAAACGAATATTTTTGAAGAGTTAGCATCAAAAATGTTGGATCGATTTAAATATGAACTATCTGAATATACTATGTTTCTACACGATCATTATCATATTGATAGAATTACTGATAATTATGAAATCATTCATGCAGTAATAGCTTACCAAGTAAGTGAAACCGTGTGGGAGTTTTATTACCAAGATGGTATTTTAGATGTGGCCAAAAAAACTGGTACTGTAGCAGGGGAAACTTGCTATTTATATAAATTGGAATTAGATTCTTCAGAGGATAACCTAGAAAAAAACTTGGAAAAATCCTTTGATGATTGGCTGAAGACATTCATATGAAATTTATGAAGAGTATATCTTAGCACTTACAAATAACCAAACTAAAAAATCCATCTACGGACTTATACACGAATCAGTGCCTGGAATTGGCACCTTAATCTCTATTGGTATGATGATTATTGGAGGCATCATTGTATCACTCGTTATATTAGGTGTGAAGCGTTTTATATGGAAAAGTAAATAATTTGAACCAAAACGCTTTCATAGAATATGTGCTCCATGCTCAACTTCTCACACAATTGCGATATAAAAAAAGTCGATTCCATATGCTCTGGAAATCGACTTTTTTAGGTGAAATCTGCAAAGGAAATAGGTTTTGATGTTTGACCTAATTCTAAAGATAGAATCTTACGTTCCAATTATCATCAACTAAAGTGCAGAAGGTATTGTTGTTTTAACGCTATTCTTCATATGTAAAATCGCTAGACGAGTTTATAAAACTTGCCATTTGTACTATTTTACATCTTTTGTCCACTCTGAAACTTTATCCTCGTTGTCTTTGATCCATGATTTTGCTGCCTCTTTAGGATCAGCGCCTTTCATAATATCAAACATAACACTTTCAATATCTTCTGAAGTCCAGTGGAAGTTTTTAAGAACACTATACGCTCCCGGATTATCTTCTTTCAATCCGTTACGTGCAAATGTACCAATATATTCTTCAGTTCCGTATATACCTTTAGGATCGTCTAAATATTTTAAATCAAAAGCGTTGAACTTCCAGTGCGGAGACCAACCTGTCACGATGATTTCTTCATTTTTCGCAATCGCTTGAGTAAGAGCTGCTGTCATTGCCCCTCCAGATGAGGTAACTACATTCCAGCCTTCTAGGTTTTTATATTCTTTATAAGCATTTTCCGTAGTAGCTGTCATATTTGCTCCTGGATCAATGCCAGTAATCGTTTTACCAGCTTCATCTGTTAAATCTTCGATAGAATTTACATCCATATAACTAGGGACAACTAGGCCAATTTTTGCACCTTCTAGGTTTTTACCCAAATCGTCTATTTTATCCTTATACTTCTCAACTTGAGGGGCATGCGTTTGTGGTAGCCAAGCAGACACCATGCCATCAACCTCTCCTTTGGCAAGAGCCTCCCACATAATCCCGTTATCTAGTGGTGTTAGTGTTACATCATATCCTAAATCTTCTAGAACTTGTCCAACTACGTTTGTTGAAGCAATTTCAGTATCCCACTCAACATAGGCTAAGTTCACTTCTTTTTTGTCTTTATTTTTCGTGTCTTCACCACCTGAGCCACAAGCAGTTAATACGAACATGACTGCAAAAGCCAATCCTATCTTCATTAATTTATTGAATCTCATAAGATCTCCCTTTCCTTAATATAGGATGATATGTATCTAAAAATTAACAAGTAACAACTTAAAGTTATCAAAAGGTTGTTACTTTTGTCAAATCGACTTCAATAGGTAGATTATCAATTATGCCTCGGCATAATTGCGTCCGAAATGGGCTTTGAGCTTAGGCGCATGAGGGCCGACGCAATGTCGGTTAGCTCGATAATCCACAGGACTTGGCGTTTTTACCGATGCAAAAGAAGTAAAAGTTTAATAGAAAGGAACTTCGTAGATGTTTGATACATTTCACGATATTGAGGTAAATCAAACATCCTTTGAGTTCAAAAGTACAGAATGGGGCTGAAATTGAACGAATTAAAATTTGCAAGAAAAAAGATTATCAAAATATGTTCGGAAACTAACAAATATTGATTTTAATAATTTTATCGATAATGCTATAGTTCGATTTTTAATTTAAGCATACGTATTTTATTTAAGAAAATCTTTGTACTAAAAAAACTTAACATGCTCTCAAATTCCAGCGTTCATGTATCGAGCAATTCCTTTATAATTCATACCAAGAAGGGGATGTATCGGTAATTTGATACGCCTCTTTTTCCATTTTAAACGAACGGGTGAAAGCCTTTTGCTTACTCAAGAGCTATTTGCTTAGCTCACTTTGAAAGTGCTTAGGACGTTCTATTCTACACTTAAGTATAAGGGGTTTTGCTAGTAAAATTTCAGGAAAAAGCGTTGAGAAACAACCTCTTATAATGGATTCCAGTAGATGAACTTGTATGGAGATGAAAATAAAATTTAACTCCCAAAAACAAAGAATTTTGGAATTATCAAAATATGTTCAAAAACGAACAAAAAGTGATTTTGTTTGTTTTAAAATGCCTGATATAGTGTAACTAACCTTGAAAACAAGAGGCTTTTTTCACGGTTGTACAAAATGAGTAAATTTGATGAAAATAAACCACATTTGTTGTTTAAAAGAGTATTTAATGAAAGTGAAATAATCAGTAACAGCTGTCTTATTGGCAGCTCTTATTATCTAGAGTAGTGTTGAAAAAATGTTTTCACATGTTTAGTGTCGTGAAAAACGGGAATTGAATGTATTGAAAGAGTTAAAAAAGCTTATCTAATTTCAAAATTAATAGTTGTGACACTGCTAGGATTTACTGGTGAAGGCATTGAGGTGTTTTTATGTATAATTTTTTGGATCGATTACCTTTGCAAAAGGTGAATATTCTACATCACATTTACGATGAACAGAGGCTTTTTTCAAGTTTAGAATTATCCCAGACGATGGATCTTTCTGAAAGAACAATTTTGAAAATAATGAATGAGATAGCAATTGATTTAGAGTTCATTACTGAATCTGCTGTCATCCAAAAAGAAGAGCATAAGTATTTTCAATTAACTTATAAAGATAATTTTTCTATGAAGACTGTTGAAAGATATTATTTACAAAACTCATTAACCTATAAAGCTTTTAATGAGATTTTTTACAATAAATTTTATGATGTCAATACGTTTGTTTTGGAAAACTTTACAAGCGTTGCATCCATGTATCGAAGAATAAAAAAAGTTAAGCCTTTGTTAGATCAGTTTCAATTGAAGTATACGTCTTATGAAAAAGTGAGTCTTGAAGGGACAGAAAAGCAATTTCGTTATTTTTACTTCTTGTTCTACTGGAATTCGTATTGGGGAGAAGAGTGGCCATTTACTCTAGTTTCAAGAGAAGAAATATTGGAAATAATGAAGGAAGTAGACATAGCCTATTCCGAACAAGTTTTATATTGGCTAGCCATTTGCTTATCACGCGCAAAATTAGGTTGCCTAATCGAATATCATCCAATGTATGCAAACTTTACGAAACATCATCATAACTATGAGCAATTATCGGGAAAATTACAGCATATATTTAGAAAATTTACTGATTTATCAGATGAAGAAATTGAATTAGAAACAATGTTTTTATTCTCCATCTTTAGCTGTATGCGCCGTTATCATAAAACGGATAATGCAGTAAGTTTATTGATGAACTTTGCACAGCATCATAATCAGGAATTATTTGTACAAGCAACTTTATATTGGATAGAAGTATTCATGGAGCATTTCTCCGTTAATTTAGATGTAGAAGTATATGGGGCACTCTTTATAAATTTACTACATCTTCATTATTATATTTTAACCTTTTCTGGTCCAGCTACTTTATTTAAAGAAGATCTTTACCAAAAGAGATTAGAAATGCATGAAACGGCACAAATAGAAATCATGAATCAGTTTTATGATCGTCTAATGGAAAATCAGGCCTTCGACATCGTATTTAAACGCAGGGAAATATTAATTGGCCGATATCATAAATTACTAAAACAAACAATTGATTTTGTCAATAAAGATACCATTAAAATAAAGATATTTTCAATGATAAATGATGCTCCCTATTTATTCAATCAAATACAACGTGTCTTTATCCATGTTGAGTTATGTTCTAAAGATGAAGAGGCGGAGTTAATTATAACGGATCGCTTATACTTAACTATTAAAAAAGACATCGAAGATATATTTGTATGGAATTCAGTTCCTTCAAGAAGCGATTATGAAAGGTTATCTAAAAGACTACACGAAATCTATTTTACTAAGTATCAACACCAAAATAAGTTATTATTGAAAACTTTATTAAGTGAAGTGTAAAGAAAATTAATGGAGGTTGATTCATGTTTTGGAAAAGTAAAAAGAAAGAGATAGAAAACGGCATTATATTACTTGAAAGTACTATAAAAATGGATATTCAAAAGGGTAGTGAAGTAGAGAAACAAATAACAATGCTTCATTTTTCAATAGAAGAGCTACAAGTAATTAAAAACTTACAGCCATTTGTAGAAGAAAAAATCGATGATATTGTTAATCTTTTTTACAAGAATCTCAGTTTGGAAGAATCTCTACTAACACTAATTAATAATAATAGTTCGGTAGATGCTTTGAAGGAGACTTTAAAATCACATATTTTAGAAATGTTTTCAGGAATAATTAATGATAAATATTTTTTGAAAAGGACTAGAATAGCACAAATGCATGTGAAAATTGGTCTCCAGACAAAATGGTATTTATGTGCTTTTCAAAATTTGTTTATAACGATTATTGAGATGATCGAAAAGAATATTTCTGAAAAAGAATTTTATTATGCTAGTGTAAAAGCACTTTCAAAACTATTTAATTTAGAGCAACAAGTTGTTCTTGAAGAATATGATAGAGAGATAAGTAGAATTAAAGAAAAGTTAGATGGACAGGCGGAACAGACTAAAATTCAAGTTATGAATTCTACTGAAAATTTAGCATCAATTTCAGAGCAAACTAACGCAGCATTTCATGAATTACATATTCATTGCACAGAAATGGTGGAGATTACGAATGATGGAAGGGAGTTATCTGCTTTAGCAGAGGAGAGAGCTCAAAATGGGAAATTTCAAATAAGTAGACAGGATAGCAATATGAAGAATGTTCATGAGGCTGTTCAAATAATCTCCAATGATATAGAAGAATTGTTAAAGATAACGAAGGAAGTTCAAGGCATTATTGATATTGTAACGAAAATAGCAGATCAAACTAATTTATTATCTTTAAACGCAGCAATTGAAGCAGCAAGGGCCGGCGAAGATGGAAGAGGATTTGCAGTTGTAGCGGATGAAGTTAAAAAATTATCAGAAGTAACAAAAAAATCAGTCTCAAATGTAGCTCATTTAATTTTATTTACTGTATCTAAGGTAGAAAAGTTATCAGCTTCACTGGACATGATTAATCAATCTGTTCAAGACGGGGAACAAATTATGAAACAAACAGACATATGTTTTGAGCAAATATTACAATCTATGCAAGAAACACAAAAAAATAATGAACATTCACAAGAAGAGATTAATGTTTTTGCTAATGTTGTCAATGAATTAGGTAAAGCATTTGAAGAAGTTGCATTGTCGGCTGACCGACTTGCTAGTTTTGCTAATGAATTAAACAATGGATAAGGGGTCTTCTAAATGTGTGAAAAAATACCGAAGGAATTAACATATTATTTAAAACTAGGTGATGCTGTTGTAATTGTTGATGAAAATCAATTAATTATCGATGTTAATCAACAATATGAAACGATTACCGGCTGTAAAAGAGAATTTCTTATTGGATTACCAGTTGAAAGTTTAAAATCGAGAGTAACGCCATTTGTTATGTATAAATCGATAAAAAGTACATTGAAAAAAGGACTGCCATGGTCTGGGGCAATGGTTCATGTTAACAAATCTTTAGAGCTAAGATACTCATTCATAACGATTACGCCAATTGAAATAGAAGAAATTATTTATTATATAGGAGTTATGCGCTTAGCAGAACAACTAGTGATAGATGAAGTGAATCAGAAGAAAGTAGAGCAAAAGGAGCTATTTCAGTTGTTAGCCCTATCAAGTGAAATGCGCGATGCAAATATAGCAGAACATCTTTTGAACGTGCAAAATTTAGCAGAGGAATTGTTGCTAAGCCTCTTTGAAGATAGAACTTATAATTTATCATTAGCGTATGTTAGTAAAATTATAGAATACAGTGTTTTACATGACATAGGAAAATCGGGAATACCAGAATCAATCCTGTATAAAACTGGACCACTAACATTCTATGAGAAAAAAATAGTGAAGATGCATCCTCTTATGGGTGTAGATGTATTGAATAAACTGTCTAATGAAATGAACAATAAAGTTTTTGATGACAAAAAAATAGCAGAGAATATTATTAAATATCATCATGAGAACTGGGATGGAACAGGCTATCCAATGGGGTTAAAAGGAGAAGAAATTCCTCTTGAAGCGAGAGTAATATCTATAGTAGATGTTTACGACGCTTTAGTTAGTGATAGAGCTTATAAAAAAGCTTGGACAAAGGAAGAAGCTCTTTCTTATTTAAAAGAACAGAAGGGTACTAAGTTTGACCCTAAATTAGTAGAAGTGTTTATCGAAAAAGTTATTCAAAAAGATAGTATTTTTCTGTAATCCGATTTGGATATATAGGGGGAAATGTAACGTATAATTTCCATAATTAATCATTTTTGTTAAAAACAATTAGGTTGATAGAAATTTTAGATGCCATTTATATAAGTTGATTCTCGTTACAACTAGGCGACCCCTTTGGAATTAGCAATAGAGGAAACACCTCCTGTGATAAACGTCCTCTGACCAATATCGTGTTGTTGTTGCTGTCGCTTCGCTTTCGCACAGATAAAATGTGTTGGACCGATACCATAGGGAATCGCACAGTCGGAACGGAACTCAACATTAGGTTATGGCGATCAACCAATTTTATTATCAATATAAATTAAATGTATCTAAGGTGGAGAGATAAATGAAGTTTTATAAAAATGCATCTTTGATTGGGAAGTTCGGAATATTCAATTCGATTGTGTTAGTTGCACTTGTCATTATAGGGTTTACTGGCATAATGGGTGTTGAAAAAATGAATGATAATGCGACATCCTTATATGATGAAAATTTAACTTCTATCTATTTATTAAGTAACATTTCAACGAATCAGCAAAAAATAACGAATCTAAAGTTCAAAATTTTCTTTTACTCACAAGATATAGATGAAAAAATTCAATATTATGAAGAAATCGCAACTATTGAAGAAGAAATTGGTCAATCCTTTAAAGATTTAAAAAAAGTAAACATGGGTAGTGAAGAAAAAAAATTACTCAAGTATTTGGAAGAAGTAAATCAAAGTTATGAAGATATATTAGAATCCAGTTTTCAACAAGTTACCTCTGATGCGACAGAAGTGGATGCCAATGTATTATTAGAACCGCTATTTGAAAAAGAAAGGCAAAGAGATGATTTGATGGAGCAATTAGAAACAACAACTATTAAAAGTGCCGAATTGAGCAATGAAAAAAATAATGGTACATATAAGAGAACGTTGTATCAAAATGGTATTATTATGCTTATCGCTCTACTATTTAGTATAAGTATTCTAATCTATTTAAGTAGGTATGTTAAAAAAGCAATCTCCAATATTCAGGATGTTGTATCTGGGGTTGAAGATGGTGATTTAACGCGACATGCTGAGGTATTATATCCAGATGATCTTGGGAAAATTACGCAAGGTTTGAACCATTCTGTTACACATATTCGGGAACTTGTTTCTAATGTGAATAGTACCTCAACACAAATGGGAAGTTTAAGTGAAAATTTAAGTGCAACTATTGAGGAAATTACTGCTTCAATGAATGAAATTGATACAAACTCAAAGGAAGTCGCAATGGGAAGTACTACATTAGGTGCAACAACTGAGCAAATAAACGCGACTGCAATTGAAGTGCTTGATAGTACGGAAAAATTAAATGAGAAAACCAAATATAGTCTTAATTTCTCACAAGAAGTAAAAGAGAGAGCCATTGATATTAAAGAAACAGCTATTCAAGCATTTAGTACAGCTCGTAATCTATATGATGACAAACAAAAGTTAGTTTTAGAAGCGATTCAAGCCGGACAAATCGTATCTGAAGTAAAAGTAATGTCTGACACAATAGCAGATATTGCAGATCAAACGAATTTGTTAGCATTAAATGCAGCGATCGAGGCTGCCAGAGCAGGAGAGCAAGGTAAAGGTTTTGCAGTTGTTGCTGCCGAAGTACGAAAATTAGCTGAACAATCATCTGAAACCGTTCAAAGAATACAAATTGTTACAAGTGACGTAGAAAAAGCATTTAAGAATGTATCTACTAATGCTCAAGATTTATTACACTTTATAGACGATAAAGTAACACCTGATTATGAACTATTCCAAAACAGTGGAATTCAATATGAAGAAGATGCTATGTACTTTAATACATTAATAACTGAAGTGACAACATTTGTTGGAACGATGAAGTACTCTATGCTAGAAATACAAAAAGCGATTGAAAATGTATCTACAGTCGCGATAGAATCATCAGATCATTCAAATGGAATAGCAAATAGTATTTCAGAAACATTACAAGCTATACAGCATGTAGCAGAATCATCCGTTCAAACTGCAAGTATCGCTGAAAAAATATCTCAACAATTAAATAATTTCAAGCTATAGAATAGGAAATAGTACCCGCGTGACAAGACGTTGAATAAGGTTAATTTAAGTCTCCCGCGGGTAATCCCATTCCCTCCGTAAGCAATTCCATTCAAAGTATGAATGAACAAAAAATTTTTCCTTTCATATCATATGTGAGAATGGATTTTAGTTTATTGAGGAGGAAAGGAATGCATTGGATAGCCATCATTCTTATTGGGATAGCTGCCAACTTAGATAATTTAGGAATTGGTCTCGCTTATGGTATTAAGCGAGTGAAAATACCCGTATTATCCAATGCGGTTATTGCCCTTATTTCAATGATCGTCACATACGTTGCAGTTACAGCTGGGGGCGTAGTTATTGATTATGTCTCTCCAGATTTCGCAAATTTAATAGGAAGTCTTTTGCTTTGTGTTATTGGGATATGGACTTTATTATCTAGTCGCTTATCTAAACAAGGAATATTAGAGAACCCTGAAGTATTTGATGAGGATAAAAATTATATCATTTCATTTAGAGAAGCAATGACGCTCGGCTTTGTCTTATCAGCCAACTGTTTAGCCGGCGGAATAGCACTTGGAGCCAATGGTATTTCTGCAATATGGACAGTAATTTCTATCGGTTTCTTTTCGTTCATAACAGTAGGCGCGGGTGTTCACTTTGGCGGTTTACTGACAAAGACATTCATAGGAAAACACTCAACCGCTATTTCGGGTTGGTTACTAATTATTATAGGGATCATTGAAATGATTTCTTGAATATACTAGATTTCTAGTTGAGATTAATGAATAGAAAGAGGCTTTTCTATTAAAAATAGGAAATATCACATGTTTTTCATGTGATATTTTCTTTTTTAAAGGTAATTTTGACATATTGAGGACAAGTTTGGATTTGTTGTTGACATTCACTGGCATTAACACGTATTCTTGGTAATAGAGATTCAATTGAGAATGATTTTCATTCCGAAGGGTACTTTCAATCATGTTTTTATGGAATTGAATTTTTCTATTATTTTAGAGGAGGCGTACAACACATGAAGAAATTAATGATGTTCGTTATGCTTGTAACTTTGTTTGTATGTAACTTTGCGTTACCGCAAGCGTCTGCCCAACTAGCTGACGGCACACATTCGATACAATATCAGGTCAATAAACCTGAAAGTAACTCTGTATCCATTGCGAATGATTATTTTCTAAAACCAGCAAAGGTCACATTGAAAAATGGGACAGCTACTGTACAAATTACATTGAAAAATAGTGCATGGATTACAAAGTTCCAACCACCAGGTGGAGCAACTGTAGTAAGTGAAGATAAAGCAGCTGATACTCGTACCGTACAATTTACAGTGAAAGATTTAACGAAACCAGTTGTAACTGCTATGAAAATTGATATTGACGATATTAATTATCATCACGAATACAGTGTTTCACTAGTATTTGATGCGGTATCTGCAGGAAGCGCAACAGTAGCAAAAGCATCTGAAACAAAAACGACTGATGCTTCAACGAAATCATCTGATTCGAAAGCGACTAATGCTCCAACAAATTCTTCTGAAAGTCATGTGCCGAACCCACAAACAAGCGATGCAACACCATATGTATTGATTGTTGCATTAGCTGGATCAGCATTTTTACTTTATAGAAAAAAACTACAAACAAAAACGGAGGGTCAATAATGGCTAAAAAACGTCAATCACGCGCAACAAAAATAGTACTAGCTTCATTGTTAGCAGCATCACTTTCAGTACCATCATTTGCATCTGCAAAGGTAGCTGATGTAACGACTACAAATACTGAAGTAAAAGCAGAAGCTACTAAATCTGAGAATACTGGTACTATTGTAGATTTCCAAACTTTTAAGCCTGGAACAACAGAACCACAACCTGCAATTAGTTCTCATCTTGTAACACAAGGTACAATCGTTGAAAAGGATGGGAAATTTGAGGCGAAATTAACGGTAGCAGCAAAATCTGCCCCAATGATCGCAGGTTTACAAACAAAGCAAGGTGATAAGTTTGTAGATGCTACTGAAGTGAAAAATGCAGATGGAACAATTACATATAGTTTTCCAGTGGTAGCTGGCGAAGTATTGTCAGCGAAAATCCACGTTGTCGTAGCTTCAGCTAATATGGACAAGTGGTATGATTTTGATTTAAAAGCAGTAGAAAGTGGTAAGTCTGAAGAGGTTAAAGAAGAAGTTAAAGTAAATGAAGTGGCTGTCACTGTTTACAAAAACGGTACTTCTGAAGAATCGATTATGAAGCAATATATTAAATCAAAAGTAGATGTATCAGTAGTAAATGGTAAAAACATCGTTACTATGACGTTCCCTCAAGGTCAATATGTTAAAGGATTCAAAGTAGAGGGAAAAGAAGCGACTTTAGTAAGTAAAGACGATGCAACAAATACAAGTAAGTACTCATTTGAAGTGGCAGACTTAAAGAAACTTGTGAATGCACAGTTGCATATTGTTGTAAATGAGCCAGACAAAGGCGTGAATTATGACTCGAACCACCAAGTTCAATTTAGTTTTGCTGTGGAAAACGCAGTGAAACCAGTGGTGAATCCATTTAAGGATATTAGTAATGATGCTAATAAAGATGCAATTCTAGCATTATATAGCAAGGGAATTGTTAAGGGTCAAGATTACTTTAAACCAAATGACAATATTACACGCTCTCAATTTGCGTTAATGATTGCTCGTTCATTAAATGTAACTTCTACAAAAGATGCTGGATTTAAAGATACAGCGAAGCTTGACGCAGAACGTGTACAAGCAATTAATGCTTTAACTGAAGCTGGAATTGTTATGAAAGCTGAAAAATTTAATCCAAATGACACACTTACTCGTCAACAAGCTGCAGTGATGATTTACCGAACAGTAACGCATGTTGCAGGAAAAGAAATGAACTATGGTGATCCAAGTTTGTCTTATTATGCTGATGGTGCAACTGTTAAAAGTGAAGAAGCGAGAAAAGCATTTGCGTTTTTATATGCAGGTAAAATCATGACTGGATCTGCCGATGCTAAAGGTAAGACTGTTATTAATGCAAGCAGTCCATTAAAACGCGCGCATATGGCAAAAATTTTAAATGGCTCATTACAATACATGAATAAATAATACGGTTACAGCAACTTCCTTTCTCACTTAATCGAGGAAGGAAGTTACTGTGTTCTTAAAGAAATTGGAGGAATTTACACAGTGATTAACAATAGAAAAATATTTCGAGTATTCGTGTTGAGTACTATTTTACTGATGTTTCTCCCTCCATTTGTATGGCTTCAGGCAAAAGCTGAAGAATCTGTATTAGAAAATGGGAGCTATCAAGTTGAACTAAGTTTTTCATCTCTAGATGGAGGGAAAGACAATATTTTTAGTGAATTGGCGACAATTGATGTGAAGAACGGTCAATATAGCTTGAATTTAACTATAAATCAGCCATTGAGTATAAGAGATATACATATCGAACAGCTGGAAAATGAGCTTTCGTCAAACGTTCAGACTGAAAATTTAGTTCAATTTGATGTCAAGGATTTACATCAGCCTATTTTCATTAAAGGCAAGATGGCACTTTCAGCCTCTGAGAAATATTTCCCTTTTTCCCAGGAGCTTCAATTACAATTAACAACCCTTTCAATAATTGGACCTAAGGATGAGGAAGTTATTCCGGAAAACGATAGTAAAGAATCTCTTTCAGAAGAAGTCTATGATAAGGAATGGTCAATGAATTACGTACTATTAGTAGATGGAAAAAACGAACAATCCATTATGAATACATATGTAAATCCTATTGCAAAAATAAAAGAAAAAAACGGCAAATATTATGCCCACATGACAATTTTAAAATCTAATTGGATAACAGGATTAACTGTAGATCAACAAGGAAATCAAGTGGAACCAAAGCTTATTTCACTTGTAGACAATACAAGAATTGTTGAATTTGAAATTAGTAATTTTGAAAAGCCAATACGACTGTGGGTTAAAGTTGATATACCTGATATTTCTTATCACCATCAATATTTCGTAAATCTAAAGTTCGATCAACAACAAGTAGCAAAGTTTCTAAATAAGCCTTCTACAAAAGAACCCTCTAAGCAAGTAGTGAGTGAAAAGCTACCTGTTATTGTTAAAGAGGAAGTGAAAAAGGCACCTGTTATTGTTAAAGAGGGAATGAAAAAGGTAACAGAGATAACACAACAAGAGACTGCGGTCAAACAGCCTCAGACGTCACGACCACTGCCATCATTTCAGCCTTCATTAACTGTGCCTAAGGAGGAGCGGTTAGCATTTGACCGTACGCTTGATGCGCCTATTGAGGATGAAGAAGACGACAAGAAAGCTGATGTTAAAGAAGAAACCCCCAAAAAAATAACGAAGGATTCTAAAGTCGATCAGCAGCTTGCTCGGCTGAACATTGTAAAGATAATATTGCTAGTAGTAACTTGTCTTTTATCGGGCTTATTGCTCGTTCGCCGTTTTAAAAATTCAAGAAAAGATGTGACGGAACAGAAATAAGTAGGAGATGACTTTATGCGAAAGAATTGGAAATGTAGGTTGCTCATGATGGCGCTTATGACATTACTTTTGGCAGTCGCTGGCTGTAGTGATGGAAATAAGCAAAAAAAGTCAGAGACACCTACGGAAAAAGCACAACCATCAGCTGAAACAACTGATGAGAATGAACACCGTATTATTGCAGGAACGGTCGTTATTGCAGATATTCTAGATAAGCTTGAATTGGACGCTATAGCAGTGCCTGAAACAGAAAAAATATTAGCAAAACGCTTCGATGAACTGCCTACCATCGGTAATGCAATGGAGCCAGATATGGAGATTGTTAAATCATTAAATCCAACAGATGTGTTATCAGTTTCAACGTTGGAGTATGATTTACAAGATAAATTCAAGCAGCTAAAAATACCGGTACACTTTTTAAACTTTCAAAGTGTTGATGCTATGCTTTCCGAAATTAAAACACTTGGCGAACGCTATAATCGTATAGAACAAGCTGAGAAGTTAGTGAATGGATTACAAAAAAATATTGATGCTGTTCAAACAGTTGCAAAGAACAAAGAGGGACCTCGTGTATTAATTTTACTTGGCATTCCGGGTAGTTATTTAGTTGCAACTGAAAACTCCTATGCAGGAGACCTTGTGAAACGTGCAGGTGGTATTAATGTGATGGAGGGGCAGGACGCTGAATACTTGTCTTCGAATACTGAGTACTTGCATAGTAGTAACCCTGATATTATTTTACGTCTATCACACGGTATGCCAGATGAAGTAGTAAAAATGTTTGATGAGGAATTTAAAACGAATGATATATGGAAGCATTTTGACGCAGTAAAAAACGGCAAAGTCTATGATTTAGAGGAAGAATTGTTCGGTACTACAGCTTCATTACAAGTGCCACAGGCTTTAGGACAGCTAATGGAAATCTTCTATCGTAAATAGAAACTAGAAATGTCGCTCGTATCGCAAGCATAGCCTTGTTATAGAGCGCTTTTCTTATATATGTTTTAAGCAAAGTTGTAGATGTACATATAACATGATGGAATTTGAAAAGAAAAGGGAAGTCCGGTATGACAAAAAAAATTGTAAGCTTTTCAATTGTAATTGTATTATTACTTGTTTCAGCAGTTTATGCAGCAACAACAGGTAGCATTAAAATGGGCTTTTTTGAATTTATAGGTGCATTATTTGATGAAGGAAATAGTCAAATGGAGGCTATCCGGGATTTGCGATTTCCACGAATCATTGTTGCATTGTTTGCTGGTGCAGCACTTTCGGTTTCAGGGGTACTATTACAATCAGTGATGCGTAACCCGTTAGCGGATACTGGAGTTATTGGGATATCTTCAGGAGCGGCATTTGTCCAGCTCTTTATTATTTCCTTCTTTCCAGCACTATTTTTTATGACACCTGTATTAGCATTTATGGGTGGGGCATTTGCCTGCGCACTCGTCTTTGCGTTGTCATGGAAGTCAGGTTTAAGTCCGTTGAAGCTTATTTTAGTCGGGATTGCTATAAATGCAATGTTCACGGGGTTAACAGAGACTTTCATTAGTTTAGGAGGCTCATTGAATACTTCTGCTGCCAGCGTTATAGGTTCAAACTTAACGATGCGTACGTGGAAGGACGTATCAACAATTGTTACTTATGGTACTGTCGGATTAATAGCTGCCTTTGCGTTATATAGTTGGTGTAATCTGCTAGTATTACAAGACAAAACAGCGAAAAGTCTAGGCTTTCATGTAGCTCGTGCTCGTCTATTAATAGCAGCTGTCGCGGTACTATTATCAGCTGTTTCCGTTGTCGTAGCAGGAGTTATTTCGTTCGTCGGTCTGTTAGTGCCACATATTTCTCGTCGTTTAGTTGGACATGATCATAAGGTGCTTATACCTTTTACAGCATTAGCTGGAGCTTTATTAATATTAGTGGCAGATACGATTGGTCGCACAATGGCTGCACCCCTTGAAATACCAGCTTCAACCATTATGGCGATTATCGGTGGACCATTCTTAATATTCCTATTACGAAAAGAGTGAGGAAACATGGAAATACAAGATATTATCGTATCGCATGATAATACTCGAAATCATTTAGATGGTGTATCGACGACCATTCAAAAGGGTAAAATCACAACGATTATCGGTCCAAACGGCTGTGGAAAATCAACATTATTAAGTGTTATGTCCCGCAACAATATACCGATATCGGGGAATGCATCTTTAGAAAACAAGGATTTGGTGCACTACAAGCCAAAAGAGTTTGCAAAAAAACTCGCGATTGTCTATCAGCAAAATGATGCGCCAAAAGATTTAACAATAGAAAAATTAGTGAGTTTTGGACGTTTACCACATCGTACTATGTTAAAAAGAAATGAAGAGGAAGATGCCGAAGCTATTGAATGGGCACTTACTTGCACGAACTTACTAGAAAAAAAAGATACCGATTTAGAGGCTTTATCAGGTGGGGAACGTCAGCGAGTGTGGATTGCTATGGCTTTAGCACAGCAATCTGAAATTTTATGTTTGGATGAGCCGACAACATATTTGGATATTTATTATCAAATTGAGTTATTGGAGCTTGTAAAGGCGTTAAATGAGGAACATAGCTTAACAATCGTTATGGTACTTCACGATATAAATCAGGCGATTCGCTATAGCAATCAAATCATTTTGATGAAAGCTGGACAAATAATAGCTGAGGGAGCACCACGTAACGTCATTACAAAGGAAGTTATTAAAGAAGTCTATGGTGTTCAAGCTATTTTCAATGAGGATGAGCAGCATGGATTTTACATGGTCCCTCTTGGAATATAACTGGTGATACGATGAAAAAATGGACATCTAAGTTTTTAACATTTATATATTTAGCTATATTCTTATACTCAGGCTTTGCATTAGCCAAGTACTTATACACGTACTATGAGACTTCAAAATCACTGGAAGAAGTACAAACGATTTATCAATCAACATTGGCTTCTTTAGAAGATGAAGTGGAAGAAAGCTCATCAACGCCATTCACAATCCGTCCACAATTCAATGATTTACTATCGGTAAATAAAAATATTGTTGGTTGGATTTCTGTAGACGGGACAAAGCTCAATAATCCTATCCTACAAGCTGAAAATAATGATTTTTATTTAGATCATAATTTTAAAGATCGAGAAAGTCGTGCAGGCAGTGTATTTATGGACTATCGTAATAATGTGCAGGATCTAAACCAAAATACTATTTTGTACGGCCATGCTATGAAGAATAGTACGATGTTTGGGAGTCTTAAAAATTACTTAAATCAGCAATATGCAGACGAACATCCTGTCATTTATTTAGACACTCTGTATGAAGGCTATGATGTCGAAGTGTTTGCTGCTTATGAAACAACAATTGATTTTTATTATATTGAAACAGAATTTACGAGCAATGATACATTCCTAAAATTCACAGACGAAATTCAAACACGCTCTGCAATCGAAATGAATATAGAGATTGGACCAGAAGACAAAATTCTTACGCTATCCACTTGTAAGGATTCTGTCTTGAGTGACGACCATCGTTTTGTCGTCCAAGGTAAATTAGTGAAACGCTGAGATAAGGAGCTTCCCATTTCATTGGGTGGCTTCTTTTTTATTTATATATTTCCGAGTCGGAGAAATCGCTCAGGTAATACGAAGAACCGCTAAGGTAGAATAATCTTGGAAAATAAATTACTTAACTCAAAAAACGTGATACCTTGAATTTTAAAAAAATTATTAAAAAATAACTTGACGTAAGTAAATTATTAATGTACAGTAAGTTACATAAAGTAATTAATTACTTTTCGTAACTATTATGTATGAAAGAAGTAACTACAAATGTTTATCCGTTAAATTTTGGGGAACATAATTAATGTAGTTGCTTCATATTTTAACATATATCTCGAATTCGAGATAAAAATAATTTTATTGGAGGAATTTAAAATGGCAAAATGGAATATTGATTTAGGACACTCAGCAATTAACTTTCAAGTAAAGCACATGATGGTATCAAAAGTGAAAGGTGTATTCGATACTTATTCAGCAAATATTGAAGCGGCAGATCTTGCAGATTTAACAACAGCAAACATTAGCTTTACAATTGATGCAGCAAGCATTAACACACGTAGTGAAGATCGTGATAATCACTTAAAAGCAGCAGATTTCTTCGATGCTGAAAAATATCCAACAATCACATTCAAATCAACAAACATTACAAAAAAATCGGATGATGAATTTGCGATTACAGGTGATTTAACAATTAAAGACGTAACGAAATCAGTAACATTTAATACTGAATTTAATGGTAAAGGTACAAATCCATGGGGCCAAGAAGTTTATGGCTTTGAATGTGCGACAACAATCAATCGTGAAGAATTTGGCTTAACTTGGAATGCTGCATTAGAAACTGGCGGTGTTCTAGTAGGTAAAGACATCAAAATTGCAGTTGAACTGGAAGTAAGCCCAGCTTAACATTTGTAAAATGTGTTCGATACATATCGGGCACATTTTTTTTGTTCACCACCAAAAGCTCTGGATGACTTTTGTTAAAACGTCTCTTCGTAACGGCTGGGCGACTCCTTGGGGATTAGCGATATAGAGGAACGAAGGCTAAAAGCATCACGTCCTGTGATAACGCCTTCGTGACCAACAACAAATGATTTCTGTAGCGAAAGCAAAGCGCCCAGCTGGAACGGAAATCAACCACACGTTTTGATGATGATACATTTTTTGTATGAGAAATGTTCCCGAAAAATAACACGATAAATATGTTACTTGCATAATTTTAGTAATTACTGCATATAAAACATCATATAGTTTTTGGGGGCGATGGGATGAATGTATTAGTGACAGGTGGATATGGTTTTATTGGTAGTGCAGTCGCAAGGCGTTTTTTTAAAGAAGGTGCAAATGTTTATATTATTGATAATTTAAGTACAGGCCATTTACGTAATGTCGACTTTGAGCATAAATCTTATCTTTTGAATGTGGAAGATGAAGTTTGTGAGCATCTCTTTAGAGAAACATCATTTGATGTGGTCATTCATTGTGCAGCGCAAACGAGTGTCCAAAAATCGATACAAGAACCAGTAAAGGATGTTTTATCGAATATTGTAGGGCTTAGTCAGATGCTCTTCTTATCGTCAAAATATAAGGTAAAGCATTTCGTTTTCGCCTCGTCGGCAGCTGTTTATGGAGATAGTCACTATCCTCCAATAGAAGAAACAGATGTTAGTGAACCGATTTCGATGTATGGATTAAACAAAAGTATTGGTGAGTCTTACTGCGAGAAATGGCAAAAAGATTACCGTTTACCAACATTAATTTATAGATTTGCTAATGTATTCGGTCCAGGACAACGTATGCAGGGCGAAGCAGCGGTTATTCCTTGTATGCTAAAAAGCAGTATAGAAGAAAAGCCCTTTACAATTTATGGAGATGGAGAGCAAACACGAGATTTCATATATGTAGAGGACATTGCGGATGCTATTTACGCCGGTGTACAGGCTAGATTACAAGGCATTTATAATGTATCAACGAATGAGGCATGGTCGATTCATCAAGTCATTTTATTATTGCAGCATTTAAATCATCCTTTAGAAATTCAATATGCTCCTGCAAGAGAGGGAGATATTGAGCATTCGTTTTTAAATAATGAAAAGTTAGCAAAAGCAATAGGGTGGAGGCCAAAAACTTCATTTGCGGAAGGTATAGAGCGTACATTGCAAGCGTTACAAGATGAAAAGATAGTAGAAATATAAAAAGTTGTACACAAAAGCTTAGTAGTTAAAGATCACCAACATGATAAAGGCGATTTACTCTTTCATAAAGGGAAAATCGTCTTTTTATAATTTAAATTACTGGTGAAAACTTATCATTCATCCTAAAGTGTGCATTTTATAATTGGAATTACGCAGGGTCATCAACAAAACGTGGTTGATTTCCGTTCCAGCTGGGCGCTTTGTAGCTGCCGCTACGCTTTCGCACAGATAAAACATTTGTTGTTGCTGTCGCTACGCTTTCGCTACAGAAAACATTTGTTGTTGCTGTCGCTACGCTTTCGCTACAGAAAACATTTGATGTTGGTCACGAAGGTGTTATCACAGGACGTAATGGTTTTAGCCTTGTTCCTCTTTCGCTGATTCCCAAGAATTCGCCCAGCCTCCACTCCATTCAACTTATATGTATAGTATAGGTTTTACCAAAAGTCATCCCAAACTTTTGGTGATGACCATTACACGGAGTAATAGTTGTTTTTTTAGGCTATAGTATAATTATCTTTTAAAAGGAATGTTATGGAATTGAACGGAGGCTTGCAAATATGCTAGTAGATTTTAGAGTGAAAAATTGCCTGAGTTATAAAGAGGAAACACTATTTTCAATGGTTGCGGGAAGCCGTATTCGTAAATTAAAGGACACACATACGATGAAATTTGACTCGATATGCCTTGTGAAAAGTGCCTTTATTTTCGGACCAAATGGAAGTGGGAAATCGAACTTATTCACGGCTATAAAAATTTTACGTTCTTTATTGTTTAACTTTGAAAATCTGAATAATGTTAAACAACTACGTTTGCCCTACCAGCCGTTTAAGTTAGGAGGTCAGCAAGGGAAACCGACTGAATTTATGATTTCATTATTCATAGATGGGGTACTGTACGATTATGAGGTTCAATATAATGCTTCACAAGTACTTTATGAAGGGTTAACTAAAACGACAAAATCTTTGAAAGAACAGCTCTTTAATAGACAATGGGATGGAACAGAATATTTGTATGAAACTGCCGAAAGCACAGCGCAAGAGCTGACAAAATATACGCGTAATAATACAGCGTTCTTATCAGTATTAAATGTCTTTAATGACCCAGATGCTACGAAAATATTTGATTGGTTTTTACATAAAATATTGTTTTTAGATGAAGCGAATCGGTTATCAAGTCATCCACTTATTCGTAAACTTGAAGAGGAGCCCTTTAAAAAAGAAGTGATGAAGTTGCTAAAAGTTGCAGACTTTTCTATTCAAGATGTGACGGCAAGACGCGTTGAGCGTAGAGAGAAAAATACGATTGGCTATGATTTTGACACGCCAGAGGTTATTCAAGAAGTGGATATCGATTTGCACTATTTATCGTTCGATGAAGCAGGTGCGCCAATCGGGACAGAGACGATCAATTGGACGATGGATTCAAAGGGGACAGTCCGTATGCTGCATTTAGCATGTGTCATGGTAGATGCATACAATAAGGGGAAGACTATTTTTATAGATGAATTTGATACAGCATTTCATGTGTCCATCTGCGAATTTTTAATGGCCATTATGAACAGCAAGCGTAACGTTACGAATCAATTTGTTGTCACAAGTCATGAAATTGATTTATTAGACCAGCCATTACGTTCCGATCAAATATGGTTTGTAAATAAAAGCTTTAAAAATGAATCCGAATTATACTCTTTATTTGATTTTGCAGATTTGCAAAAGAAACGTGGAGATATTTCCTATGCCAAGCGTTACTTAAAAGGAGAATTTGGGGCTACACCGGTTATTAATGAATATTTATCAGATCAATATTTAACTTCTTTCAACGGGTATCCAAACACCCCGCTAAAATAGAGGAACTCAGTCGAAGAACGCCAAGTCCGGTGGCAATTTATCTGTGCGACAGCCGAGGCATAATTGATAGGAAGTGGGAGGTGTCTGAGCAGTGAGAGTACGTCAACAAGGGAATCGAACACTGCGTAAAACCATTTTAATTTATTGTGAAGGTGAAACCGAACGCATTTATTTTGAGCAACTGCGTATTTTAAAGCGCTCCAAACTGGTAAGTGTCAAAATAAAAAACGTTAAACGTTCGGCTATTAAGCTTGCGCAGCATGCCTATCGAGATTCAAGCTATCAATATTTTGATGAGGTTTGGATTGTTTTTGATAAGGATGATTTAACCGAAAAGCAATTAGAGGAAGTGAATGACTTTTGTGAGGAGAATAATATTCATATTGCCTATTCAAATGAAGCGTTCGAATTATGGCTACTAT
Organism: Lysinibacillus sp. EB271-A1-10B; assembly: GCF_058791335.1. Lineage (NCBI taxonomy): Bacteria > Bacillati > Bacillota > Bacilli > Caryophanales > Bacillaceae > Lysinibacillus > Lysinibacillus sp. EB271-A1-10B. The sequence goes on along the minus strand of NZ_JBYTDL010000001.1, from coordinate 536,894 downwards.
TGCATTTTGAAGAGGTCGATATGTCTGAAAAGTATCCTCGTGCAGTATTAAATGACAAAATGGAGCAGCATCTTGGGATAACACGTTATATTCGTCATAAAGCGGATGAATCTGTCATTGCTCCTATCGCACTTCGACATGAGGTTGCTATTAAAAATTGCACAGATATGATGGCACTTCGCAAGACAGAAAGCCGTGATAATCCTTATTGCAACATACATGAAATGATACAATACATATTTTAACTTCTTTCAGCGGGTGCCCAAAAACCTGTTGTTTTTATATTTCAGCACAAAGAGGTGTGAATAACAATTATTAAAAGTATGACATATATTAAGTTGATCTTCGTTACGACTCGGCGACTCCATTCAATGCGACAACGACAATTAAGATTTATTTATCCACAATTCAAAATGTAGATAAATAAATTTGTTGTATTGGGGAATAAATAACACCAGAAGCCATGACAATTAAACAGTACATATGAACGTTCTAAACCTATAAATGATTGAAAAGGGTATTTTGTATTTGATTTAGCCTATCGAACTTGCCTTTTCTCTCTAAACACATTACAATGAAGTTAAGTTAATATAAGGTTTGAGCGATTGAGAGACCATTAAAAACATATGTACATTGTGTACATGTGCTTTTAATGGTCTCTTTTTTTTCGTTCTTAAATTAAGGAGGAATTTTATTATGAGTACGGCTTCAGCAATACAACGTCAACAAACGATTGAAGAATTACAAAATAAAGAATACGATTTATTGGTGATCGGTGGCGGTATTACAGGTTGTGGTATCGCACTTGATGCAATTGCTCGTGGGCTTTCTGTAGCGTTAGTTGAGATGCAAGACTTCGCAGCTGGGACTTCTAGTCGTTCGACAAAATTAGTGCACGGTGGACTTCGTTATTTAAAACAATTTGAAATAAAAGAGGTTGCAGAATTAGGGAAAGAGCGTGCAATCGTTTATGAAAATGGACCACATGTAACAACGCCAGTTTGGATGCTACTGCCATTCCATAAAGGAGGCACATTTGGTAAATTCTCAACGAATGTTGGTTTACGTGTTTATGATTTTTTAGCAGGGGTTAAACGTTCTGAGCGTCGATATATGTTAAATCCTGCAAAAACAATGGAAAAAGAGCCTTTGGTCAAAGCTGAGGAATTACGTGGCGGTGGTGTTTATGTAGAATATCGTACTGATGATGCACGTATGACAGTCGAAGTTGCCAAAGCTGCCATCGAAAAAGGCGCTACACTCATTAACTATACAAAAGCAGAGAACTTTTTATACAATGACGAAAAGAAAATTAATGGTATCGTAGCACAAGATTTGATTGCCCAGAAGGCATTTAATATTCGTGCAAAAAAAGTTGTAAATGCTGCGGGTCCATGGGTAGATGAAGTTCGTACGATCGAAGGGAAACAAAATGGTAAGCATTTAATTTTATCTAAAGGTGTGCATATCGTTTTTGATGAATCTAAATTCCCACTACGTCAAGCTGTCTATTTTGATACACCTGATGGTCGTATGGTGTTTGCAATTCCTCGAAATGGGAAGACATATGTTGGAACGACAGATACATTTTACGAAGGCGATGCACGTGAAATGAATATCCATCAAGAAGATCGTGATTATATTATGAAGGCTATTCATTACATGTTCCCAAAAGTAAAAGTCACAGATGAAGATATCGAATCAAGCTGGGCAGGTGTTCGCCCATTAATTCATGAAGAAGGTAAAAATCCATCTGAAATATCTCGTAAGGACGAAGTATGGGAATCTCCTTCAGGTCTTGTGACAATCGCTGGCGGTAAATTAACAGGTTATCGAAAAATGGCTGAAACAGTTTTAAATAAGATTGCACAAGATTTAGAGCAACGCTTTAGTATTTCATCAAAACCATGTCATACAAAGAATATTCGTATATCTGGTGGTGATGTTGGCGGCTCTGAAAACTTAGATGCCTTCGTATCAAAACGAACAAAAATAGGTGTCGAAATCGGATTATCGGAAGAGGAAGCAAAACATTTAGCGCATCATTACGGTTCTAATGTGGACACTGTTTTTGAATATGCTAAAGAACAGCATCCTGTTTTACCTCAAGGGCTATATGCTCAACTACTGTATGGTATCCATCATGAAATGGTTGTTCATCCAAACGACTTTATGATTCGTCGTACAGCCTATATGTTCTTTAATATCGCCCTTGTTATACAATATAAAGATGCGGTATTAGATGAAATGGCAAAACAATTAAATTGGTCTCCTGAACAACGTACTCAATTTGAAAAAGATTTAAATTTAGAAATAACAAGAGCTACAACTGCATTATAATAAAAAGGAAGGTCGTCTTAATGGCGACCTGACTTTTTAACTTCTTTCAGCTGGTGCCTAAACACCCTGAAATATAGGGAATCAGTCTAAGAACACCACGTCCTGTGGCATATAAAGGGGAAATCAAATGAATTTCAATAATCAACAAATTATTCCCGCTGCACGAACAGTAAAGCAATTTGATGAAATATTAAATAGTCGATTCGAATACATTGTTCTATTAGAAGTGCATATTAGTTTGCTCATGTCAATAAAACGAGAGGCGGATCGGAACGGTAAAAAATTAATTATTCATGCAGATTTAATTCATGGCTTAAAAACGGATAACTTTGCAGCTGATTTTTTATGCAATGATATCCGTCCAGCAGGAATAATTTCCACGCGTTCTAATATGTTAATAAAGGCAAAAGCTCGTGGGATTATTGCTATTCAGCGTGTCTTTTTAATTGATACGATCGCGCTTGAAAAAAGCTTTTCAATGATAGAATCAGCGAAGCCAGATTTTATTGAACTATTACCAGGTGTTATTCCTTCTATGATTTCAGAAGTGCACCAGCGTACAAAAATTCCTGTTATTACAGGTGGGCTAGTTCGCACAGCTGAAAGTATAGAGGAAGCGTTATCAGCTGGAGCAGTAGCGATTACAACATCAAATAAGAACTTGTGGGAAAATTTCCAAAAATATTGTTGACTATGTATGTTATTTTCTCTACAATGTACATAAGTTAAAAAGCGCGTGGTTAGGAAAAGGAACCCACATTTATTCATCTGCATTGAAACTTGCAGTTTGTTTAAGTGTGGGTTTATTTTTTTGCTAGGTGTACTATTTACAAAGGGGGTTTTTGTATGTCAACATTTACAGCTGAACTTGTCGGCACGATGATTCTTATTTTATTCGGTGGTGGCGTTGTTGCAGGTGTATCACTGCACAAATCGAAAGGTTTTGGCGGTGGATGGGTAGTGATTACATTCGCTTGGGGTCTAGCTGTAGCTATGGCTGCATATGCTGTTGGTGGTATTAGTGGGGCTCATTTAAATCCTGCTTTAACAATCGCGCTTGCTACTATCGGTAATTTTCCATGGGAAGACGTACCTACGTATATTGCCGCACAATTGATTGGTGCATTTTTAGGTGGAGTACTCGTTTATTTTATGTATTTACCACATTGGAAGGGTACGAAAGATCCGGAAGCGAAACTAGCTGTATTTTCTACAATGCCAGCTATTAAGCATCCATTATCAAACTTAATTTCAGAAATGATTGGTACATTTATACTTGTTTTAGGTATTCTAGCATTAGGAACAAATACAATTACGGATGGCTTAAATCCATTTCTAGTTGGTATGTTAATTGTAGTCATCGGGATGGCATTAGGAGGTCCTACTGGTTATGCAATAAACCCTGCGCGTGACTTAGGTCCACGTATTGCGCACTTTTTCTTACCAATCCCAGGTAAACGTGACTCAGGGTGGTCATACGCATGGATTCCAGTTGTAGGTCCAATTATCGGTGGTACATTCGGTGCTCTATTTTTCCAACAAATTTTTGAGGGAGAAAATAGCATCGCATTTTGGGTATTAGCAATTATCGTAGTTATTATTTTTATCAGTGCTCAAATGACTGTGAAAAATATTAAAAGTGAAGAGTAATTAAAAAATTATTTGGAGGTATTTCCGATGTCAGAAAAAAAATATATTTTAGCTTTGGACCAAGGTACAACAAGCTCACGTGCTATTTTGTTTGATGAAAAAGGGAGCATTCTCCACGTTGCACAACAAGAATTTCCGCAATATTTCCCACAATCCGGATGGGTTGAACATCATGCAGAAGAAATTTGGTCTTCTATTCTTTCTTGTATCGCTACAGTGCTTTCTGCAAAAAATATTGAATCCAATCAAATTGCTGGGATCGGTATTACAAACCAACGCGAAACAACTGTTGTTTGGGATAAACATTCAGGTAAACCAATTTATAATGCGATTGTCTGGCAATCACGTCAAACGAACGCTATTTGTGAGGAACTGAAAGAAAACGGTTACAATGACTTATTCCGTGATAAAACAGGTTTATTAATCGATGCGTACTTCTCAGGTACAAAAGTAAAATGGATTTTAGACAATGTTGAAGGTGCTCGTGAAAAAGCTGAAGCAGGCGATTTATTATTCGGTACAATTGATACGTGGTTAATATGGAAATTAACAGGTGGTAAAGTCCATGTTACAGATTATTCAAATGCTTCTCGTACATTAATGTACAACATTTATGATTTAAAATGGGATGAAGAAATTTTAGACATTTTAGGCGTTCCTGCATCTATGCTTCCTGAGGTTCGTCCTTCTTCAGAAGTGTATGGCTATACGGAGGAAGCTCTGTTCTTCGGCTCTGCTGTTCCAATTGCAGGGGCTGCAGGTGACCAACAAGCTGCACTATTCGGTCAGGCTTGTTTCGAAGAAGGTATGGTTAAAAACACTTACGGTACGGGCTGCTTTATGTTGATGAATACTGGTGAAAAGGCAGTGAAATCAGAGAATGGCTTATTAACTACGCTTGCATGGGGCTTAAATGGCAAAGTAACTTACGCTTTAGAAGGAAGTATTTTCGTAGCTGGTTCTGCGATTCAATGGTTACGTGATGGCTTACGAATGTTCCGTTCTGCTTCAGAATCTGAGCAATATGCTGAACGTGTAGAGTCAACAGAAGGTGTTTATGTAGTTCCTGCATTCGTTGGCCTTGGAACACCTTATTGGGATTCAGATGTACGAGGCGCAGTCTTCGGTTTAACTCGTGGTACTTCTAAAGAACATTTTGTACGTGCAACATTAGAAGCGTTGGCGTATCAAACAAAAGATGTACTTGGTGCGATGGAAGCTGATGCCAATATTCCGTTGGCGAAATTACGTGTAGATGGTGGGGCAGTTGCAAATAATTTCTTAATGCAATTCCAATCAGATTTATTAAATGTACCTGTTGATCGTCCAGTCGTTAATGAAACAACAGCTTTAGGTGCTGCGTACTTAGCAGGTTTAGCAGTTGGCTTCTGGAACTCGACAGATGAAATTAGTGAGTATTGGAATTTAGATCGTCAGTTCACACCTAATATGGATGACTCACATCGTGAAGAAATCTATGCAGGGTGGAAAAAAGCTGTGGCTGCTGCTCAAGCGTTTAAATAAAGATAACTGAATAGAGATGAAAAAACCTTGATAGGCTGATTTGAAGCGGATCCCGGTTGTTAGATAAAAATCTAACTGGGGGATCACTTCAGTAGCCGATCAAGGTTTTGTTATAGGTAAAGAACTTTCCATATACAAACGTATTCTTAAATAGGATTATATTTCAATTTACTTGGATCTACTACATAGAAAATCTTGTTAATTGTTTCGGATGAAGAATTCCAGTCAAAACAAAAAACGCCTGTTATTTTATCATTTTCAGTAACTACTATTCCATATTGATTATTTATTATAGCTGCAGTAGCGCTTTTTCCAAAGAAAAACTTTTTTGCTATTCCTGAAATAAGAGCTAATACCCGCTCTTTACCTTCAATGATGTTTATTGCCGTTCTTACTTTACCTCCTCCATCAGCTGCAAATAGAATATCATTAGATAACAAATGGGTTATTCCATGAATATCTCCGTTGGATAATGCCCATATAAATTGTTCTATATAAGTTTTCTGAAGATTAACAGTCAAATCTTTTTCGCTTTTTCTTCCCATTTTAATTTGTGCTCTACTCAATATCTTACGGCTGTTAACAGTCGTTGTGTTAAGAACATCGGCAATCTCACTATGCTTTAGCCCTAGAGCATTTCTTAATACGTAAGCTATCCTCTCTTTAGGTAAAAGTTTTTCCATAAGAACCATATATGAATAGCTTAATTGATCTGACTGGATTAGATTCTCAAGAGGCTCACTATTGAAGGTCTGTAGTATAGGTTCGGGTAACCATGCACCTATATAATTTTCTTTCTTTTTTCTACTTGATTTTAGTTCATTCATACAGCGGTTAACGATCATTTTATTTATATAAGCTTTTAAATTAGTAATATCTTTCTCAATATTTTCATGTTCTTTTAATTTCAAAAAAGTATCTTGAACAATATCTTCAGCATCTGTCATTGAACCAAGTAAATAGTATGCTATGGATAAACAATAATTCTTATATTCTTTATATAAGTCTTCTATATTCAAGTCATTGATCAACACGATAAACCCTTCCCTCTCTAATATTATGCATATCATAATCCGAGGAATATTCTACATACATTTTATATTTTATCTATCATTTATCTACAAAAGTAATGAATGTCATAAGTTTATTTATAATCCGTGGAAAAATGTAAGCACAAACCATAGCACACAAAAATGCTTCTCCCCACATTGGTAGCCAATGAATTAAAAATGTATGGCTATATCCTAAGTTTATAGAAACAAGGATAAACGATATGAAACAAGAATTAAAAAGTCCAATTAGAACAGTGTAAATAAAAGACTTATAAATTTTATTTATGTTCATAAATTTAACCTTCTTATATTATAGTTCATTTTATTATTAATAATGATGCAACAATTTAAATCCTTTTGTCCAAGAAGGGTAAATAGGTTCCCAGCCATATTGTTTTTTTGCTTTTTCATTTGATGCTCCTCGTTCCCAAGAATCATATATATCATTTATAGGAGGGAGAGGGGCCCCGATAACTTCAGCAAAATAGGGAAGCCAAATAGAGGTTTTTGCAGGTTCATCATCTACAATGTTTACAGATCCTGACGGCCAATTTAAAGCTAATACAGCTGCTTTTGCTGCGTCTTTTACGTGGATAAAGGATGATATCCCATTTGTTGCGTTTAGTTCCTGACTTTGTAATTGTTTAGCAATTAGACCGTTACCCGAAAGCCAAGTTCCAGGACCATATAATGTACCATAGCGAAGGATAACGAACTCAGGCATTTCTTTTACCTTTTCCTCTAATGAAATAACTCCATCAATTGTTTTTTTGCGAGGGAATACGGCATTAGTATCTAAAGGTGTTTCTTCTATAGCTAGCGTATTCCCAGGCTCATAAGCCCATGAAATACTTTGTGCAATTATCTTTTTTACTCCAACGTATTTAGCTGCATCAACAAGGTTTCTTGTTCCTTCTATTCTTATTTTCGAATTATCATTTATATCACCACTACTTAGTGCAGTTAGTTGATGCATTACAACATCAGGTTGAGTTTCAATTAAGGCTGCATAAACACTATCTCGATCAAACGCATCTGCAATTACTGGTTTTACCCCCATCTCTTGCATTGTTTTAACATGTTTTTCTGACCGAATCATCCCGATTACTTCATGCCCCTCTTCTATTAACATCGGAATCACCACTTTTCCTAATACACCAGTAGAACCAGCAAGTAATATTTTCATAAATAAACCTCCTAATTATTATAAATACAAGATTAATATCTCTAAAAACTAAGACAATTAGGGATTAGGAAGTGTGACACTTTTAAAAGAAATTATAAAAATAGTTATGTACAATATAAGAGAACCGAATCCTTTACTGTTTTTCATGTGTTATGTATAGTTGCACCTTGTATTAAAGAACTGTATAAAAGAGAAGGTTTGTGAAATAAATGTACTTAGTAACGGGGTGCTTTATTTGAAGAACATTGAGCTGTTTTAGACAGCTCTTTTTTCTTATTGTACTAACGGAGCAGGATAGTTTAATAAGGTGTTTGTTTTATCATTAAACAATAAAGATAGATGATCAAAGAAAAGAAGTAATACAATTTAATATTAGTTTCGATGAACCGCAGCGTAAGATAAGAAAAAGCCATTCCCTCCACAAGCGGAGAGAATGACCTTCCTTCATAAATCGCAAAACTACTGATTATAGTTTTGCCCAACGTTCCTCTAACCAGTTCATAAATTGTACACCTTTGTCGCCTTCATACGCATCAAAGACATCTAAACGCATACGTTTTAGTTTATCCGCAAAGTCTGCCACTGTATGGTCCTTAGGCAAGCTCTTTTTCACCCGCAGGAAAATTTTATCTGTACCTTTGATAATATCAAAACGTGCAGGTGATGGCTTCTCTACGTCCTCACCAAACGCCGCGAGTGCTTCATAGGCTGCTAATTGCACCTTGTTGACAGTATCATGCTGCATACGATTTTTTAATAAATCTATGATTTTGTCATGTTGATAAGCCGATAACATTTCGACTGCGTCTAAACGCTCTCGCCAGCTAGACGTATAATTGGCCTGTTTTTTTAATGCTTCATACTGCTCAGGTAATGCTGTTTCAAACTGTTTCAAGTAATTGCACCTCTTTTTTGAACTAGAGGAAAAATGAATTCTTCTTCTGCTTCTCTTATTATACGTTGTCTGGGTGAAAATAGCGATGAATTGCTGGTAAGGATATATATAGAAAATGAAAACTAACTACATTAGTGAACCGTATCATAAGTATGTACTATTCTTTATTAGATTTGCTTTTCTTATTAAACTACCATGAAAGAACTTAATCATCTTTCATTTTCTGTGGTGAAGTTCTGATTTTGGTGCTTCATGGGTGGCTAACGGGGTGCTTTAGTAAAAGATTACAGAGTTGCATAGACGGAAAATATTGTGAAGTTTATAATTTAATTGGGTGATTAAAAGTGACTATACAACTTAAAAAGATAATCGATTTCTATGATAGGCGTATACTGTTCAATAAATACCAACGTAAAAATACACCAAGCGTAATCTTTATTGCAGGGTTAGGCGATAGCCATGAAACATGGAAAAAGGTCCAAGACAGAATATCGGATGAAACGTCAACCTTGTCCTATGACAGGGCGGGTATTGGCAGGAGTCAAGATGTAGCAGTTCCACGGACTTGCTGTGATCTAGTCAAGGAGCTCTCCGAATTGTTGCAAGCGCTTGACGTGGAGAAGCCATATATATTGGTAGGACATTCTTTTGGTGGGTTGGTCGCCAGATTGTATACCAGTCTTTATCCACTGGATATCTGTGGTTTGGTTTTGGTTGACGCTGCACCAGAATATAAAGAACTTGCCTATGAAAAGGCTCTACCAGAAAATCTACTTGCAGGAAATAGGGAATATTTCGAGAATCCTATGTTAAATAGTGAGAAAATTGATAAAATACAGAGTTATAAGCAAATTGTTGAACATTCAAGACAAAGGGACATCCCTCTCTCAATTATTACTAGAGGTTTACCCGATAATATTGAAGACGGATGGCATTCTCAAGAAATATTAAAAATTGAACAAAGTCTACAAGCAGAATTCCAATGGCTGTCAACGTCAAGTAAGTTCCGGATTGCTAGTCGTAGTGGACATTATATACATCATGATGAGCCTGATATTGTGATAGAAGAGATTTTATTGATGTTAAATGGGATGGGAAAGTGAGCACCCTTATTCAACGAACGAGTTACGTTTATTAAAGATCATTGAAATATATGAAATAACAAGTAGAGGTAGGTCTACAGTGATCTGTAACATCCGTATGAACAATTTGAGGTCACACCTGTCTGGGAAGCTATTAATAATGGATTAGATGAAATAAAGATATTGAAGTAACGACAGGCAGAGAATACATAGTCGGCTACCTTTGAGAATTGATAAACGAATTAGTATAGGCTGAATAACAACAATCTTTTAGAAAATAGCTAAAAAAAGCATTCGGTTAACATATTTGTGCCGAATGCTTCTTCTTATTTAAAAATTCTTGTTAATAAAATCTAAAGTGGAAGAATGTTTTTTGATTTCATCCCACCGGGTCATATACACCTTTTTCTAGAAAAATATACTCTATTGAAGCTTTTGGCTTAATCTTCTTTTCGTAAAATGATGCCTGGGTTTTCTTTTGTCATTTTCAGCAAAAATTCTTCTTTTGTATTTACATCCTTCAACTTTTTTATATCTAATGCTAAGGAACCTCTATCATTTAGTTCTCTCGTATCTGAGACAATAATAAGGTCAAATGACGCACCACTTTGTTTTATTAATTTTTGAACTTCGTATAAGCGGTCAAAATCTTTTTCTTCAAAATTCTTAATATCCAAATGAGAAGTAGAATATAAAAAACCCCAAATATCATCTTTCTCTTCGCTAAAAAACACTCTAGGTTCATCATTAAATGATTCGTTAAATTCAAGTTTTTTGATTTCTGGAATAACTTTATCTAATTTGTGTAGTTCCGTATCCGCTGCTAATGCAGTTGAATAATTATCTTTGATTAAATGCTTATTTCTGTAATTCAATTTAGACTCATCTTCCGATGAATACGAATTTACTGTAACAGTAAATTCTAATTCTTGATGGTCAACAGGAGAAACAATGTATAAATCCCTACCTAATTCTAACGAATTTTTATTGGAACTATTTATTACGATGTCGAATCCGTGTGTATCTTTCACATAATCCTTAATTAATTTATCGTTAGAAAGAGAATTACATGCACCTAAAATCATTACTAAAAATAAAGAAAATACCATTAATACTTTTCTCAATTTTTGTACCCCAGAATTAAAGTGTGAAATTACCAAGTAATAATAATTATACATCTTTTTAGAAATGTTTGCGAACATAGCATAGTACATTAAGTATTGATGGAGATTATTCAATTAGGACAGTCGCATCTGGTTCTAACGGAGCAGATTGGAGAAAGATGAATTTGTAAACTTTTACATACAATAAACTAAATAGTTAGGGTGAATATGGTGAAGGATAAAAAGGAACGTTTAAAAGAGTTGCTAGCCAAGCAAAAACAAAAAGAATTAAAAGAAGAGGAAAAAAGGGAATACGAAACGATTTTAAAGGAAGTTTATGCGTTGTTTCCAAATATTGTTTCTAAAGAGGAAGTGGAAATATTATCAAAAGAAGATTCGAAAAAAATTACAGAAGAATTATTTGATGAATTTCCATTTGGTGCTAACGGAATTGAATGGACATTTATGTTTTACAAAACTATATTTTCTAACTTTGTTGATTATGAAGGTGCATTAGCAGAACTAGTCATTAAAAATCATAAAGTGACTAATGAAATTTGCTATATTATTGACCTTAACTCTCAACATGTCATTCAAACAAAACTGATTAGAATTATACATAGAGTTGAAGAAGTTAGAAATTGGGACAGATATATTTACTCACCTCAAATTAAATTGGTAATTGAATTCTCCTCCAATGATATTGCTGTAGGATGGAAGAAATAAGTTTTCACTTCAAATAACGGGGGCGATTTTTGTGCTAAAGGGTTAGAATAGTCATTTTGTCGTAACTCAATATTGAGACAGTTTCTATAGCAACGCCTTGAAGCATGTTTATTCCAGACAATCATATAGTGTATATTGAGAATTATGAGTATTGGAATGAAAGGGGATTGCGTGGATAAATCTAAGTCGAATCAGGGCAAAAATTTAGACGAGAATGCGAAAGATCAGCAGCTAGAGCAGTTTCGTGTCGATAATGAAGGAAAAAAGATGACGACAAATCAGGGGCTAAAAGTTTCGAATGATGAGGATTCGTTGAAGGCTGGTGTTCGTGGGCCAACCATTATGGAGGATTTTCACTTTCGAGAAAAAATGACACATTTTGATCATGAACGTATTCCAGAGCGTGTAGTGCATGCGAGGGGTTTTGCGGCGCATGGAGAGTTTGAGCTGTATGAATCGATGAAAGAATATACTAAAGCAGGCTTTCTACAGGACCCTAATAAGAAAACACCTGTATTTGTCAGATTTTCAACTGTAGTTGGAAGCTTAGGGTCGATGGATACTGCACGTGATGTTCGTGGTTTTGCGACGAAGTTTTACACCGATGAAGGCAATTATGATTTAGTTGGAAATAATATACCTGTCTTTTTTATTCAGGATGCGATTAAGTTTCCTGACTTAATTCATGCGGTAAAGCCTGAGCCTCACAATGAAATGCCACAAGCAGCCTCAGCACACGATACATTTTGGGATTTTGTGGCGAACAATCAGGAAATTGCGCATATGATTATGTGGCATATGTCTGATCGTGCAATACCTAGAAGCTTTCGAATGATGGAAGGGTTCGGTGTTCATGCTTTTCGTTTCGTCAATGACAAAGGAAAGTCGAGATTTGTGAAATTTCATTGGAAGCCTGTGTTAGGTGTACATTCACTCGTTTGGGATGAAGCGCAAATTATTGCTGGGAAGGATCCGGATTTCCAACGACGTGATTTATGGGAATCAATCGAGATCGGTGATTATCCAGAATATGAGCTTGGTGTACAAATGCTTGAGCCAGAGGACGAGTTTAAATTTGATTTTGATATTTTGGACGCAACTAAGCTTTGGCCCGAAGAGATCGTGCCAGTTAAAAAGATTGGGAAAATGACCTTGAATCGTAATGTAGATAATGTTTTCGCAGAAACAGAGCAAGTCGCCTTCCATCCAGGAAATGTTGTGCCGGGCATAGACTTTACAAACGATCCACTTTTACAGGGCCGGCTATTTTCTTATTTAGATACACAGCTAATTCGTCTGGGAGGACCAAACTTTGCAGAAATACCGATTAATCGACCTGTTTGCCCAATTCATAACAATCAGCGCAATGGCTTTAGTCGACAAACGATTAATGTAGGAAAAGTGAGCTATCATAAAAATTCTTTGGCCAACAATTCACCTTCAACATCAACGGCAAGGGAAGGTGGCTTCGTTCATTATGAAGAAAAGGTTGAAGGACGTATTACACGAGCACGTAGTAAATCGTTTGATGATCATTTCTCTCAAGCAAGGCTGTTTTGGAATAGTATGTCGCCCCCTGAAAAACAACATATCATTGACGCCTTTAGTTTTGAGGTAGGGAAGGTGAAAAGTAAGTCTGTTCGACAGCAGGTTGTCGATATGTTTGTCCGTGTAGATAAAGCAATGGCAACGACTGTGGCCGATAATATTGGTGTTAATCGTCCAAAAGGAGAGCAAGTAAATGTCACGTTATCATCACCTGCACTTAGCCAGGCAAATACAATAAAAATGCCACAAACACTTAAAGTAGGCGTGCTTATAGGTGATGGATTTGATGCAAATGAAGTTGGAGAAATGCTGAAATCTTTAACAAGACAAGGTGTTCGATACAGCATTATTTCCGACAAATTAGGGGTTGTTACTAGTAATGATGGCGTACAGTTAACAGCAACTGACACCTTTATAACTACAGATGCGGTACTATTTGACTCGTTATATGTTGTCGGCGTAAAAGCAAAAAATCAGGCAAAGTTCAATTCTTATATCGTTAATTATATCAATGAAGCGTATAGACATTACAAACCAATTGGTATTGCTACAACCGGAACGACATTTTTTAATATGTCCAATGCCAATGTCGGGCCAGGCATTGTGTTAGCCACTGGCGACAAAGACTTCGCTAAAAAATTTGTCAACGCCATAGCTCAACAACGCTTTTGGGAACGTAATATTTATTAACTAATATTATTTTGCCTGTGGGTATGGGGGATACCCGGGGGAGCAGGGTGAATACTCGCGGGCGGGGTGAATACTCGCGGAAGGAGAGGAAATACCCGCGGAAGGAGAGTGAATACCCGCGGAAGCAAGGTGAATACCCGCGGAAGCAGGGCGAATATCCGTGAGCAGGGAGAATACTCGCGAAAGCAAGGTGAATACCCGCGGAAGGAGAGCGAATACCCGCGGAAGGAGAGCGAATACCCGCGGAAGCAAGGTGAATACCCGCGGAAGCAGGGTGAATACCCGCGGAAGCAGAGGAAATACTCGCGAAAGCAAAGCGAATACAATGATCACAACGTATAATGAAAATCTCTCCTTGTTCTATTAAGAATAAGGAGAGATTTTTATCTTACTGCACGTAAAATTCAATTGTAGCTGATGGTTTGTACTCTGTTTTTTGTTCATTTGGGTCTTCTGTGTAAAAGTCAGTACTTCCTTTTACGATATAATGTCCTTTTGGAAAATGACCTTTCATTGTTTGTTTCATAAATTCAACGAGTTTAGGTTCTGAAAATTCGTTATAACCGCCGCCGCTCGTGTAGAACTCTTCGTAGGGCACATTTCGTTCAAGAATACGTGTAATTAGTGGAGTATCCATTGCACTAGGTATTTCAAAATTTCGGGTCGTTTCCTGCAAATTAAATAAAAATGGGGAGCCTCCATGGTAAATTGTTACGTTTTGTGCCTGCCCTACATATGTGAGTTTAGCCGTTATCTTTATGGGTTCTCCCTCTGTGAAGGTAGGTTTTGCAATCGAAAGTTCATAAAGAAAGTCTTCCTGTTGTGTAGTAGCCGTTTGTGAATAGTTCTTACTTGGTGGGGGCTTTAATGCGTCTTTGTCCTGACAGGCGGCAACTAGTAGTAGCATAGAAAATAGCAATAATAATGATTTATGCATACCAATCCTCCTTTTACATTAGCTGACGATGGGGCAGCTGAAATGTTACTAAAATCCCTGTAACATTTATGGCATTGCATTCAAATTTTGTAAATGCTATGGTGGTAAATGAGGTGATTTTTCGTGGAAAAATTTGATATTGCAATTATTGGTGCGGGGCCTGGGGGCTATGTAGCAGCTATTCATGCAGCAAAAAGTGGCAAGAAAGTTGCTTTAGTAGAGCGCGATAAAGTTGGAGGGGCTTGCTATAATGTCGGCTGTATTCCTTCGAAAATTATGTTAGAGCACAGTAAGCTTATTCAAGAAATAAACAGTGGTAATGACTGGGGCATTGAAACTCCTACAGTAAACGTGAATTTTCCACGATTGATGCAACGTAAGGACGCTATTATTGACGAGCTTTTAACAAATATTGAAGGCTTTATTTTGAGCAATCAAATTACTTTTTATCGAGGAGAAGCGGTAGTATCTAGTGACTTGACTGTAACAGTTGATAATGATGCATTTACAGCTACGGATGTTATTTTAGCAACTGGAAGTAAACCATTTGTACCACCATTTGAAGGGTTAGAAACGTCTTCCTACTATACTACGGATACATTTTTTAGTCTTGAAGAACTGCCGAAGCAATTAACAATTATCGGTGGTGGTGTTATTGCAGTCGAGATGGCATTTAGTTTAGCGCCACTTGGAACAAAGGTGACGATGCTAAATCATAGTGAAGATATTTTACAGACGGAAGAGCCAGATGCGCGACCACTTATTCGTGAACAGATGAAAAAGCTTGGTATTGAGCTTGTAACGGATTTCCACTTTAAACATTTTAATGGCAATGAGATTCATACCTCTAAAGGAATTTATACATATGAAAATCTTTTGTTTGCAACAGGTCGACGTCCAAATACAGAGATAGCTCAGCAGCTTGGTCTAGCATTTGATGGTCGATTGATTGCTGTCAATGAGCATCTTGAAACGAGTCAGCCACATATTTATGCGATAGGTGACTTAGTAGGTGGTTACCAGCTAGCTCATTCAGCGAGTGCAGAAGGAATGCATGTTGTGGATCATATTTTAGGAAGTAAGCCAGCACTGATTGATCAAACTTCGATTCCTCGCTGTGTTTATACACATCCTGAAATTGCGACATTTGGTTTGTTGGAAGAGCAGGTGAAAGAACCTTGTATGGTTTCTCAGATGCCTTTACATACAAACCCTAAGGCATTAATGGAAGGTAATACAGTGGGCTTTATAAAGCTTATTGCGACGAAAGAGGAAGGACGTATTTTAGGGGCTTGTGTTGTTGCTGATGGGGCAACAGAAATGTTAAATGCTATTTTAGCTACTAAAAATGCTGGCGGCACTGCCCACACTCTCGCAAATATGATTTTCCCACATCCTACAGTATCAGAGCATATAGGGGATGCTGCCAAAGCTATTTTTGGTAAAGCCATTCATCAATAAAGATTTTGAAAACTACATTCATCAGCGGAAGGCTATCCTTCTCGTTGGGAGAATGTAGTTTTTTCTTTTCATTAAAGTATCCATAACAATATTGTAAAGCTTAAAATAATTAGTCCAAATAAAATGGAGAGCGTTTTAAAAATAACAATATGATACTTTTGGGGAGCGAATTTATCAGAAAATAATAATACAACAGCTAATACCAAATCAATTAAAAAGAATGTTTCAGCCCCTCCCGAAAAATCATCATCTTCTTCGTACTTTTTAAAAGCAATATAAAAAGCGTTCCCAGCAAAAAATAATAAAACTAATGAGCATGCAAACAGCATTAATTTACTCATACAATTACATCTCTCCTAATGATTCAGCTGCACAATAAAGTCCTCAACGCCTTCTTTGAAGCGAGTTTCTCGCATGTCATTGCTCCAATATAAGGTCGCCTGCCCAAATGTTTGTTCCTATGCTGATTATAATAAGTATTTTTACAGGTTTCAAATAGCGAAATTTACCTTTGATTGAACAATCTAAAAATTCTGTTGACTTTGTGTTTTATTATGTTATGTTAATTCTATAAGAATACTTGGTTTTAAATTCGAGTTGACTAGAAGGCTTCTTTTTACGTAACGGATATTCTACGAACTAAAACATAGGAGCTTTTTTTATCTTTATGCTGTGAAAATTCATAAGGACTTAAGGAGGATGGAATATGAGATTAGGATTTTGGCTACCGATTTTCGGAGGATGGTTACGTAATGTAGAAAATGAGAATATGCCTGCGACCTTTGATTATGCAAAACAGGTTATTCAAACAGGAGAAAGACTTGGCTTTGATGCGACGCTTATTGCCGAGCTATATTTAAATGATATTAAGGGCGTGAATGCTGATGTGCTTGAGGCGTGGTCAACCGCCGCAGCTTTAGCAGCAGTTACTGAAAAAATTGAAATATTGGCTGCAGTTCGGCCTGGCTATCATAATCCTGCGGTAATGGCAAAAGTTGCCGCAAATATTGATCAAATTGCTAATGGTCGTTTTACTTTAAATGTAGTTTCAGCTTGGTGGGAAGAAGAAGCAAAGCAATATGGTGGTTATTTTACAGAGCATGGAGAACGTTATGACCGCACAGAGGAATTTATTGAGGTTTTAAAAGGTTTATGGACAGAAGAAACGTTCAGTTATGACGGTAAATATTACAAAATAGAAAATGCACATTTATCTCCTAAGCCAGTTGGAAAACCATACCCAAGACTTTACGCAGGTGGGGAAAGTGATCGCGGTAAAGAGGCAATTACAAAGTCATGTGACGCCTATGTGATGCATGGCGGAACAGTAGAGGAAGTTGGGGCTAAAATTAAGGAAATGCTTGACCGTCGAAAAGCAATTGGAAAAGGACCGTTCGAAACTTTCGGAATGGCTGCATATGTCATTGTACGTGATTCAGAAGAAGAAGCACTTGCTGAACTAGCCCGAATTACCAATGTAGAGGATGCGGCAGGGTATGCAGGCTTTAATGACTTCACTAGTAAATCAAAGTTAGAGCAACAAATTACACTACAAGATTATTCAGTTTCAAACAGAGGGCTAAGACCAAATTTAGTAGGCACACCTCAGCAAGTGGCTGATCGCATTTTAGCTTATGAAGAAGTTGGTGTAAATCTCTTGCTCCTTCAATTCTCTCCACATCTAGAAGAAATGGAACGTTTTGCAAGAGATGTTATGCCTTTAGTGAAAATAAAATCAGCCATCATACAGTAAGGAGCGATACTATGACTGCGAAAATTTATATTATTCATGAAAATGATGAGTGGACAAATCATTTAACAAATCGTTTAGAGGAACTAAACCTACCCTATGAGGTTTGGCATTTGGCGAAAGGATTGATTGACCTATCAAAAGAGCCACCACAAGGAATTTTTTATAGTCGTATGAGTGCTTCATCACATACGAGGGGGCATGAATTTGCACCTGAACTAACGGAGGCAGTGCTCGCCTGGCTAGAGTATCATGGCCGTCCAGTTATAAATGGAAGCCGTGCCTTAAGATTAGAAGTAAGTAAGGTCAATCAATATTGTGCACTTGAAGCTATTGGCATTCAAACACCTAAAACGATAGCGACAGTTGGTAAATCACAGCTAATAGAAGCGGCAAGAACAATTGGTACAACACCATTTATTACGAAGCATAATCGAGCAGGAAAAGGACTTGGAGTACAACTATTTCATTCAGTTGAAGCGCTAGAAGCATATGTAAATAGTGATACTTTTGAGTCACCTATAGATGGTATTACGCTTATTCAACAATATATAAAATCACCTGATTCTTATATAACACGATGTGAATTTGTTGGTGGTAAATTTTTATATGCAGTTCGTGTAGATACATCAGAAGGATTTGAACTTTGTCCTGCTGATAGCTGTCAAATAGTGGATCAGTTTTGCCCAGTAGGTGAAACAGCAACTAAGAAATCAAAATTTCAAATTATAGACAGTTTTTCAGAGGAGCTTATAGGGCGATATGAAGAATTTTTAGAGAAAAATAAAGTAAGTGTCGCAGGGATTGAGTCGATTATCGATGAAGAAGGGAATATTTTTACATATGACGTAAATACCAATACAAACTATAATGCAGAAGCCGAAAGAGCCGTAGGAAAATATGGCATGTTAGCTGTGGCCAAATATTTAGGTGCTACATTACGTCAATATGAAAAGACATTGCAATTTTCGTAAAGTATTTTTGTAGTCACTATGTAAAGGGGAGTGGTTAAATTGATAAAAGCAGTTATTATTAATGGCAGTAATTCGAGAAATTCACGCGTGACAGCTATTCATGATAAGGTGGAAAACTCTTTAAAGGTACAAGGAATAGCAGTGCACACAAATTACGTACATGAATTGCCAGCTGAGGACTTAATTACGGCTAATTTTGCAAGTGAGGCCATCATTACAGAAAATAAACAAGTTGAAGAAGCAGATATTATCGTAATTTTGACGCCTATTTATAAAGCCTCATATTCAGGAATACTTAAAACTTACTTGGATTTACTGCCGCAAAAAGCGTTGCAAGGAAAAATTATCTTACCAATTGCTGTAGGTGGCTCTATTGGACATTTACTCGCATTAGAATTTGCATTAAAACCAATATTAGCTGTATTAGGGGCTACAAATATTGCACATTCTGTTTATATTGTTGATAAACAAATTATTCGCCTTGAAGATGGAAGCTTTGCCATCGAGGAAGAAGCAATTAACCGACTTGATGTAGAATTAAAACAATTACAGAAAAATGTATTAGTAAACTGAAGTTATTCCGATAAAAGCTACAATTATTCCGATAAAATGAGAAAATATTCCGATAAAAGTTAAAGTTGTTCCGATAAAATGAGATTGTATTCCGATAAATCTTCAAAGTATTCATCTGAAAAAAATAGCGCATTATAGGAAATAACCACCTCCTATAACGCGCTGTTTTTTAATTAACTTCAGGTTCTTCTTTTTTCTCAATCGGTGCTGTAGTGAGATATAAGAAAGCCTCATCTTGCAATAGCGATATTTTTTCTTCACTAATACCGTGCGCTAATGGTCCAGAAAAAATGGACTCCCACCAAGTTCCTGTTGTTATTGTCATTCATCTACGCCCCCATTTCAAATTTTCAATATGTAGTTGTAAGTTTCTCGAAGTCACAAAACCGTCTACAGTTCTAACATATTCTTTACACATCCCTCGTTTAGAAAGAGGAATTTTGCTTGTCAATGTTGTATCGTATAGACAAAGATAGTTTGTTTCGAAATGAAAAAACTATGTATGCCATTTTAAAAAAAGGGGTGCTTTTATTATGAATTTTACGACACAAGATGTAGAAAATATGATTACAGAGCAACGTCAATTTTATTTTTCTCGAGCGACGAAGAGTACAAAATTTCGAAAAGAGCAATTACTAAAACTGAAGAAAACAATTTTAAAATATGAAAAAGAAATTTTGAATGCTCTATATTTAGATTTACGTAAGAGTGAGTTTGAGGCATATGCAACAGAAATTGGCATTGTTTTAGATAGTATTTCTTATATGGTAAAGCATGTTGAAGAGTGGATGAAACCGGAAGCTGTAAAAACACCGATTCAATACCAGGTGGGAAAAAGCTTTATTGTAAGAGAGCCTTTTGGCGTAACATTAATCATTGGTCCTTTCAATTATCCATTTCAACTTGTCATGGAGCCATTAATCGGTGCAATTGTTGGTGGTAATACGGCTATTGTAAAACCATCAGAAACATCTGTGCATACAGCAGCGATTGTTAAAAAAATAATTGTAGAAACGTTTAATCCTTCATACGTGCGTGTTGTGGAAGGAGAGAAAGATGAAGTGACGGCACTTATTCATGCGTCCTTTGACTATATATTTTTTACAGGAAGTGTGGCAGTCGGAAAAGTTGTTGCAAAGGCAGCGGCGGAACGATTAACACCAATTGCCCTGGAACTTGGCGGGAAAAGTCCTGCAATTGTCGATCAAACAGCCAATTTAGAAGTAGCGGCGAAAAGAATTGCATGGGGAAAATTCACAAATACTGGACAAACTTGTGTAGCACCAGACTATGTCCTTGTCCATAAAGAAGTTTATGACCGATTTATGAAAATATTGAAAGCAACTATTCGTTCTTTCTATGGTAAAAACGCAATAAAAAGCCCTGACTACGGCCGTATTGTCAATCTAAGACAATTTGATCGCTTACAACAAATTATTGTAGAAGAACGTGATGCCATTACATTTGGAGGTAGAACAGATCGTGATGATTTGTATATGGAGCCTACCATTATTGAATATGTAAAATGGTCAAATCCTTCGATGCAGGATGAACTATTTGGTCCAATTTTACCTGTGATGATGTATGATGATTTACCGCTAGCCATTCACCAAATTCGTCAGTTACCAAAGCCTTTAGCGGCGTATTTTTTCTCCGAGCATGAGAAAGCTATCCAGTACTTTTTAGAGGAATTACCATTTGGTGGAGGATGTATAAATGATACGATTACACATGTTGGAAATTTACATTTGCCATTTGGTGGTGTCGGATCATCAGGGGTAAAAGCCTACCATGGGAAGGCAAGTTTTGAAAACTTTACACATCCCAAATCAATATTAAAAAAATCTTCTAAGTTAGAGACGAATGTTCTCTTTCCACCTTATAAACAAAAGGTTAAGCTTGTGAGAACTATAATGAAATAGTAAAAGGAGGTGTCGAATCACTAAAGATTCTTGACACCTCACTTTTTTTAGGGAAAATGTAGTTGTCGATAAATGTCGTTTTTTTTATAAAGTAAGTACATTTCGAGCTTTTAAGCCATATATAAGCTGTTTGGAGGGGAAGCATGGGTTGAAAACTTTTAGCATGCGCAGAAAAGGAACGAAGGCTAAAAGCAACTGTAAGCGCTCTTTTGACTAGCTAGATGGTGCAACTGCGCGTTGCATCAAAGAGCTCATCGGATGTTCCGAGTAGACGCTCAGCCGGATGGAAATCAACCCCACGTGGTGATGATAAGCAAAATTTTATTGAAATATTAAAGATATATTAAAATGATAGCGTTTTCATCAGAAAAACGTCCTAACAAGCATTTTCTTTATGGGCGAATAAGTAGTAAAATAAATTCAATAGATTGTGGGGGACTCATCTTGTCATTTATTGTCGAATAAACAACAAATGATGAAATGAATGTAGAGATTGAATGGAGGACTATGAAATGTATGCAGAGGAATTGTTGAATGCATTACCTTTGAAAAAAATAATTGGAGTGCTACCTGATCAAGTGACTGATATTGTAATTGATTCACGTAGTGTGCAACCAAATAGTATGTTTGTTTGTATTAAAGGTTATACGGTAGATGGCCATGAATATGCACAGAAAGCTGTTGAAGGTGGCGCAACAATTGTTGTGACAGAACGACAATTACCATTAGAAGAAACGATTGCGCAAGTTATCGTGAAAGATACGGATCGAGCAGTTGGCTTGTTAGCTGCAAAGTTTTTTGACTATCCATCAAAAGATATGGCGATGATTGGTGTAACAGGAACAAATGGAAAAACATCAGTAACAGGAATTATTCAAAACATCATGCATGGTATGGGCGAGAAATCAGCGTTATCAGGGACAATCGGCTTTAATTTAAATGGTATTTTATATGAATCAGCCAATACTACAAGCGATGCATTATCGACTCAACAAATGATATTCCGTGCAAAAATGGAAGGCTGCCGATTAATGACTATGGAGGTATCTTCACACGGTTTAGCACTTGGACGTCTAGCTGGTGTAGAATATGATGTAGCTATTTTTACAAATCTTACACATGATCATCTTGATTTCCATGGAACGATGGAGGAATATGGCCATGCGAAAGGCTTATTATTCTCTCAACTCGGACAAGACTTAGAAAAGAATAAATTTGTCGTGTTAAATGCCGATGATGCTTGGTCAGAACGCTATGCTGCGATGACACCATTTCCAGTATGGACATATGGTTTGAACAATGAAACAGCTGATTTCCGAGCTATTAACTGTGAGTATCATGATTTCATGACTTCTTTTGACGTTGAAACGCCAGAGGGAATATACCGCGTGAAAATGCATTTACTTGGGGAATTTAATATATACAATGTACTTGCCGCTATGGTTGCTTTTTATGGACGTGGTTATTCAATTGAAACAATTATTGAGCAAATTGAGCAAATACCACCAGTAAAGGGACGTATGGAGAAAGTTTGCTCAGATTTACCGGTGCAGATGTTTATTGATTATGCACATACGCCTGATGCAATTGAAAAGGCGATTTCTTCAGCTCAACCATATAAAAAAGGTAAGCTTATTTTCTTAGTTGGCACAGGCGGCAATCGTGATAAATCGAAACGTCCAACAATGGCAGAAAAAGCATCAGCCGCTGATTACGTTATATTAACGACAGATGACCCGCGCTATGAAGAGTACGATAGTATTACAGGTGATCTTGCCAAAGGGATGTTACATGAAAATTATGCATGTATAGGAGACCGTGCTGAAGCTGTGCGCCATGCAATTGAGGTTGCTGAACCAGGAGATATCATTATTTTTGCTGGTAAAGGACATGAAGATTATCAAATTATTGAGAATACTAAATATCCACATAGTGATGCGGATATTGCAATAGAAGCTGGCCAATTAAAATTTGTATAATATATGATCTCCAATTAGGATGTTAGAGTGTACGATAGTGTGAATGAATGCATGTAGTCATGCGATAAGTTCACCATACTTTAAAACCCCTTTTAGTCAAGGGGTTTTCTTTTTGGGTTAACATGAAGGTGAATGTATTGAAAGAAAATGATTATCATCGGAGTGTTTGAGGGACTATCTACATTGGAACTAGCTAAGTATTCTTTGGGGAATTCATGTAAAAAGGTTGTAAGAAAGGCAAGTCTTCTTTTATTATTAGTAAGTATGAAAAAAGGAGAATGACGAGATGAATTCAAATTTAGAAAAAGATATATTATCACGTCGAACTTTTGCCATTATCAGTCACCCTGATGCTGGGAAAACGACGATTACAGAAAAGCTTTTACTATTTGGTGGTGCAATTCGTGATGCCGGTACGGTAAAAGGGAAGAAAACAGGTAAGTTTGCAACATCTGACTGGATGGAGATTGAAAAGCAACGTGGGATTTCTGTAACTTCTTCAGTTATGCAATTTGATTATAATGGATCACGTGTCAATATTTTGGATACTCCAGGTCACCAAGATTTCTCGGAGGATACGTATCGTACACTAATGGCGGTGGATAGTGCTGTCATGGTCGTAGATGCTGCCAAAGGTATTGAAGCACAAACTTTAAAGCTGTTCAAAGTTTGTAAAATGCGTGGTATTCCAATTTTTACGTTTATTAATAAACTTGACCGTCAAGGGAAGGAGCCACTTGAGCTGATTGAAGAGCTTGAGGAGGTATTGGGCATTAACGCTTACCCGATGAACTGGCCGATCGGTATGGGTAAAGAGTTTTTAGGTATTTATGATCGTTATAATAAACGTATCGAGCAATTCCGTTCTGATGAAGTAGAGCGTTTCTTGCCAATTGATGAAAATGGGGAACTTGCAGTTGAGCATCCGATGAAGGTGACTTCTTATTATTCACAAGCAATGGACGACATTATGTTGCTTGATGAAGCGGGTAATGAGTACTCAGAAGAAAAAATTCGTCGTGGTGAATTAACACCTGTTTTCTTTGGGTCTGCTTTAACAAATTTCGGTGTACAAACATTCCTTGAAACATATTTACAATTTGCACCGACACCACAGCCTCGTATTACTGAGAATGAACTATTTATTGATCCAGTTGAGCATGAGGAGTTTTCAGGCTTCATTTTCAAAATTCAAGCGAATATGAACCCTGCACACCGTGACCGTATTGCCTTTGTGCGTATCGTATCGGGTAAATTTGAACGTGGCATGAACATGACTTTATCTCGTACAGGTAAATCATTCAAAGTGACACAATCAACACAATTCCTTGCGGATGACCGTGAAACAGTAGATGAAGCAGTAGCTGGTGATATTATCGGTTTATATGACACAGGTACTTATCAGATTGGCGACACAGTCGTAGGTGGTAAAAAGACATTCCAATTTGAAAAACTACCACAGTTCACTCCAGAGCTATTTGTTCGTGTAACTGCGAAAAATGTAATGAAGTCTAAGCAATTCCATAAAGGGATTTTACAATTAGTGCAAGAAGGCGCCATTCAATATTATAAAACATTGCATACAGAAGAAGTTATTCTTGGAGCAGTTGGTCAATTACAATTTGAGGTTTTTGAGCATCGTATGAAAAATGAATATAATGTTGAAGTGAGAATGGAGCCAATTGGTTCGAAAATTGCAAGATGGATTGAAAACGAAGAGGATGTTAAAGAATCAATGTCTTCAGGTCGTTCAATGCTTGTAAAAGACCGTTTTGATAATCTTGTTTTCTTATTTGAAAATGAATTTGCTATGCGTTGGTTTGCAGATAAAAACGAAAACATTAAACTGTATAGCCTTTTATAATAAAAAGAATTGTCAGGTTGATTTCCGTTTCAGTCTACTCGCTTTCCCACGGGAGTCGAGTAGCCTTCAACTCCAATCAACAATAGCGTAGAGCTTTTATCATTTTTAGGCATTTCAAAAGTGAACAAACTAACACGAATCGACATGTTGCGATTCGTGTTTTTTTACAAGGAAAATTAAAGCTTTATGTAGAATATATACAGTATTAGGAAATTTAAACCTGATGAACAGCTTCCGGAAAGAATTTATAAATAGGCACATTACTAAAAGTTGGGGTAGCGTTTGTTTTAAGCGGTTGCTATGTTGATCTTCGTTACGACTGGGCGACTCCTTGGGGATTAGCGATATAGAGGAACGAAGGCTAAAAGCATCACGTCCTGTGATAACGCCTTCGTGACCAACATCGTGCTGTTGCTGTCGCTGCGCTTTCGCACAAACAAAACCAAAACCCTCTGCTGCCGCTACGTTGCACTCACGCTTTCGCGCAAAAGACATCTGTTGGCCCGAGACCCTGGAGCGCAGCGAAGCGGCTCATCGGACGCCCCCAGGAAGCTTTGCTCTGTGCGAAAGCGTAGCGACAGCAACAACAAATGTTTTATCTGTGCGAAAGCGTAGCGGCAGCTACAAAGCGCCCAGTCGGAACGGAAATCAACCACACGTTATGGTGGTGCCCAATTTATAAAATATTCACCTTTTCGGGTATTATAGAAGGGAAGAGATGGAAAAGGAGCTTATAAAGTGAATATTAGTAATTTTTCTATTAAAAGGCCTGTTTTTACAATAGTTACAATGATATTAGTCATTATTTTGGGTGGCGTTTCATTATTAAAAATACCTATTACGCTTATTCCTGAGTTACGTCCACCAATTGGCATCGTTGTTACCTCTTATCCTGGTGCAAGTCCGACCGAGGTTAATGAAAAAATAACGAAGCCATTGGAGACAACGCTTGCCACCTTACCAGGGATTAAAAAACTACAGTCTACCTCTCAAGAAGGATCCAATTTAATTGTTCTCGAATTTGATTGGTCAACCAATATTGAAGATGCTCAGCTCGATATTTTACAACGCATCGACATGACCCCTTTACCGAATGATGCTGAGAAACCTAGCTTTTTAAAATTTGATCCATCTCAGTTTCCTATCATCCAACTTTCACTACGGGCGGAAAATGACCATGTAGATGTGCGTTTACTGGCAGAAGCCTTGGAAAAGGAACTTCGTCGAACTGCTGGTGTCGCGAGTGTAAATATTTCCGGTAAGCTAGTCGAAGAAGTTCAAATAACTTTAGATGAATCGAAGTTAGTTGAAAAAGGATTAACGCAAGCAGATGTTATTCAAATTATTCAATCGAACAATGTTTCCCTTCCTGGTGAACCCGTATTAACAGCAGATGGAAAGATGTTAACAACTCGTATTTTAAGCACATTAAATTCACCTGAAAGCATTGCAGATTTAATCATTTCGGTAAATCCACTAGATGGTAAACCATTAACAGTTGGAGAAGTAGCAACTGTTGAACGCACGGAGCAAAAATCTATAACTACGACACGTGCAAATGAGCATCCTGCAGTATTAATGTCTGTATTACAGGAATCAGGCGCTAATACGGCAGAAGTATCCAAAGCTTTTAAAAAGGCTTTAAATGAATTATTAACGAAGAAGCAATATGAAGGAATCGTTGCAGATGTGCTAGTGGACCAAGGGAATTACGTAGATTTAGCGATAAGCAATATCGGAACTTCTTTACTTCTAGGTGGATTATTCGCAATGTTCGTGCTATTTGTCTTTCTACGAAGTGTGAAAAGCCCTATTATTATTGGAATTGCGATTCCGTACTCGGTTATTGTTACATTTGTTTTAATGTTTTTCGCCAATTTCTCACTCAATATTATGACATTAGGGGCGTTAGCACTTGGCATTGGTATGCTTGTTGATAATGCTATCGTTGTTATAGAAAACATTGAACGACATTTAGGACTTGGCAAGGACCCTATCGAAGCAGCTAAGGATGGGACAAAGGAAATGGCGCTTGCGATTACTGCGTCCACACTCACAACAATTGCTGTATTCATTCCTGTAATGTTTATTAAAGGATTAATAGGGCAAATTTTCACAGAATTTGCTTTAACTATTTCTTTTAGCTTAATCGCTTCTTTAGTCGTTGCGTTAACGGTTGTCCCAATGCTTGCAAGTCGTCTTTTAAAAATGAAATCAATCAATGTTTATGAAAAACGAAATGAATCATCCTTTTACAAGAGCTACAAAACATCAATTATTTGGGTATTGCGTCACCGTATGCTTGTACTAATCTCAACAGTTGTCTGTTTTGGACTTGCCTTGTTTGGACTTATGAAAATTGGCACAGAGTTTTTACCGCCAACCGATGAAGGATTTGCATCCATAAGTGTAAATCTTGAAAAAGGGATAGCCGTATCAGAAACAGAAAAAGTGGTTGCGAAAATTGAAGATCGTTTGAAACAGGAGAAAGATGTTGACGTATATGTTAGCTTAATCGGTGGTACACAGCAAGCGCAAGCTCGGGGACAAACAAGTGCCAACCAAGCTGAGCTATATGTAAAGCTTGTCCCTTTAGCAGATAGGGATCGTTCGATTTTTGAATTTGTAGAAGAGGTTGAAAAAGATTTGCATGCAA
Organism: Lysinibacillus sp. EB271-A1-10B; assembly: GCF_058791335.1. Taxonomy (NCBI): domain Bacteria; kingdom Bacillati; phylum Bacillota; class Bacilli; order Caryophanales; family Bacillaceae; genus Lysinibacillus; species Lysinibacillus sp. EB271-A1-10B. The sequence goes on along the minus strand of NZ_JBYTDL010000001.1, from coordinate 508,982 downwards.
AGCTAGGGGAGCAAGTTGAAATCAACTTCAATGTCTCAACGACAACAGGTTCGTCACCAAATACATTAACGTTTAGGTTAACAGATTCTGATGAGCGAAGACTTCATAGCTCTGTTGATAAAGTGCAGCAGGAGCTATCAAAGGTGAATGCTATCACAAAGGTATCTACGGATTTAGATATCACTGTAAAAGAAATTCAAGTCGAAGTAGACCGTGAAAAGGCGAAGGACTACGGATTTGTGCCTGCACAAATTGCTCAGACGGTCAATCAAATGACAAAGGGTCAGCTAACTACGCAATTAATGGCAGAGGATGGTGCTGTATTGCCTGTTTATACAGGCTTTGGACAAGTGTTTAATGATAGTATCGAGTCATTAAAATCGATGCAGCTACGTTCACCTGCAGGTTTATTTGTAAAACTAGAGGACATTGCAACTGTTTCTGTACAAGAAGGGCCAGTATCGATAAGACGTTCTGATCAGGCTGCTGCTGTTGCATTTTTTGTTGAATATAAAACGAAGGAATCGCTAGGTGGCATCTCGGCTAAAGTGGACAAAGCATTGGAAAAAGCGGATTTGCCTACTGAAACTCAAATTGTCTTTAGTGGAGATCGTGAGCTTTATGATAGTGCGATTAATGATATGCTTTTAGCAGTTGCGTTAGCGGTCGTACTTGTATATATCGTGATGGCCGCACAGTTTGAATCTTTTAAATATCCATTCGTTATCATGTTCACAGTACCTTTAATGATTATTGGTGTTGCTATTGCTATGTTTGCTACGAACACGCTAATTGGTGTGACATCTGTTATAGGCATCTTAATATTAGTTGGAATTGTCGTGAATAACGGGATTGTTCTTGTAGATTACATTAATCAACAAAAAGCTAGAGGACTGGCAACGTATGATGCGATTGTACTTGCTACACAAGATCGACTTCGACCAATTTTAATGACTGCACTAACAACGATTTTAGGATTGCTACCACTTGCTCTTGGCATCGGTGAAGGAACAGAGATGAATAAACCGATGGGAATTGTCGTAATCGGAGGGCTAGTGACATCCACTTTATTGACATTATATATTGTACCAATCGTGTACAGTTTAATGGATAAGACAACAAGGAAGATGCGGTAAGTTCAGGGGGGATGAGAGATGGGGGTTCATTTTTTTACAGGCTTTCCGGGTTTTATTTCAAGTCAATTAATACGAGAGTTATTTCTAAAAAATCAATCACAAGAAGTCATCGCTATTGTTTTAGCTGGGGAGTTAATAAAAGCAAATTTAGAAAGAGAACATATTTTAGCGGAGTTTCCTAACTGTTCTATTCGTATTGTAGAGGGAGATATTACATTACCGAATCTCGGTCTAGAAAACCAAGCTGTACAGGAAATTGTACCTCAAATAAAGGTGCTCTGGCATCTAGCTGCCATTTATGATTTAGCCGTGCCTCGCGATATTGCATGGAAGGTAAATGTACATGGTACGACTATGGTCAATGACTTTGTTCGCACACTTCCGAACTTAAGACGCTATATGTATTTCAGTACAGCGTATGTCGCAGGAATACGTGAAGGTGTTTTGCGAGAAACTGAATTAATTCGCCCGCCTGCATTTAAAAACTATTATGAGGAAACAAAGTATGAAGCTGAGCATCGAGTAGAAGATTTGAAATCAGAAATACCACTGACAATTATTCGACCTGGTATCGTACGTGGACATTCAGAAACAGGAGAAACGATTAAATTCGATGGACCTTATTTCTTTTTAAATATGGTGGATAAATTAAAATGCCTACCTTTTATTCCGTACATTGGTCAATCGAAATCAACAATAAATGTAGTGCCAGTGGATTACATTATAAAAGCTTCGACTTATCTAGTTGATGAAAGATGTGCTGAAGGTAAAACTTTACATCTAACGGACCCAAATCCACATCCGATGCAGGAAGTGTATCGGACGATGGTAAAGTTATTAACGAACCGTTATCCTAAGGGACGATTACCGCTAACACTAGCAAGACTATCTTTACAAGTCCCACTTCTTCGAAAAAATCTAGGTGTTGAGCAAGAAACTTTAGATTATTTAACTTGGGATGCTAAATTCGATACGTCGGAAGCAATGACTATTTTGAAAATAGGTAATATTACATGCCCCGACTTTATACAAACTATGCCTAGAATGATTGAATTTTATTTAGCGCATAAAGAAGATAAAAGCTATCAAATTCAAATAAAGTGACTTCAAGTAGTGGTTTGCTAATTGAGAGTTGATGCAATCGGCTATAGATTTATTATTGACTGATAAAAGCATTTTTGGTTTATATTTTGCTAATGAATGCCCATTTTAACTGATTGTAGCGTAGGGCTACTCGACTCTCGCGGAAAAGCGAGACAGACGAGACCCTGCACGGAGCGAAGCGGAGGAAGCGGCTCAACGCTCGCCCGCAGGAAAGCGAGTAGTCCGTAGCGGAAATCAGAGCCTATAGTAGGGTAGAATAATTTTGCCACTCATATATGATAGTGCTATAATGAGTTTTACAGAAGAAGAACCTTCGACGTTTTGTCAAAGGGGAGTAGCTAACAGATACGAGCGATGTATCTGGATTACATTCGTCATGACATGGTTTTTACCATCGGGTGTGATAAGCGATTAACTCTATGCTTGCGGTATTCATTCCACTAGTAAAAGAGAGGTACTGATGAATTGTCAGACATTTATTTGCTTAGCGAGACCTTTGCCTTTTAATAGGGCAGAGGTCTTTTCTTTTGTACTCGTATAGTAATAACTAATTTGGGTATACAGAGCTTTAGAGGGGGCACATGAATGGAATCAATTGTATTAGAATACGGTTGGGTACTTATTGTACTTGTAGTATTAGAAGGGTTATTAGCAGCAGATAATGCAGTAGTAATGGCTGTGATGGTGAAGCATTTACCACATGAGCAACAAAAAAAGGCACTGTTTTATGGATTATTCGGTGCATTAATTTTCCGATTCTCAGCGCTTTTTGTCATTACAGTATTAGTGAATTATTGGCAAATTCAAGCATTGGGAGCAGCTTATTTATTATTCATGTCCGCCAAAAATATATATGATTTGCGCCATAAAAAAGACTCAAAAGAAGAATCTAGTGAAGAAACGAGAAAAAAGGGCTCTGGTTTTTGGATGACAGTGCTTAAGGTAGAGGCAGCGGATATTGCATTTGCTATTGATTCTATGCTTGCTGCAGTTGCCATTGCGGTTACTTTACCGAAGGTAGGAAGCTTTGATATTGGTGGCATCAATGGTGGACAATTTATTGTCATGTTACTTGGTGGGTTTATCGGAGTGATCATGATGCGATTTGCGGCACAATGGTTTGTGAAAATATTAAATGACTATCCTTCACTTGAAACAGCTGCGTTTTTAATTGTAGGTTGGGTAGGTGTAAAGCTTGTTGTGCTGACTTTGTCGCATGAGAAGGTGGGTATTTTACCTGCAGAATTTCCACATTCAACTGTGTGGGAGTTAACTTTCTGGATCGTACTATTGGGCATCGCATTAGTAGGTTATTTAGTAGGAGTTCGTTTTAAAAATAAAGCTTAATATCATTTAGAGGGATAGTCGTAGCTATTCCTCTTTCTTTTTTTAAGTATTTTTCCTATACTAATATCTATCGAGTTTGGCATCATATTAGGAAGGGGTTTTCAACGTGCCCTGGAAAAGATCAAAAAATAGACTTGTTACACCTTTTCAGGTGCTTGTCTCTTATTATTTTATAGCTATAGCGATTTCCTTCCTGTTACTACGGCTACCAGGCGTTCATCAAGAAGGTGTACACGTTTCATTATTAGATAGTTTGTTTACGGCTGTAAGTGCAGTTAGTGTAACGGGTTTAACAACATTCGATATATCTGAAAGCTACACAACATTTGGCCTCGTGATGGTACTTGTCATTTTACAACTTGGCGCAATTGGCATTATGTCACTTGGTACCTTTGTGTGGTTACTAGTTGGGAAAAAAATAGGTATGCGTGAGCGTCAGTTGATTATGATTGACCATAATCAATACAATTTGTCAGGGGTTGTCCAATTAATTCGCGAAATATTGAAAATCTTAATCGGTATTGAAGTGATGGGTGCGTTTATTTTAACGTTGCACTTTACAAACTATTTCGATACTTTCGAAGAAGCGTTGATTCATGGTGTTTTTGCCTCCGTTTCTGCTACTACAAATGGTGGTTTTGATATTACAGGCATGAGTTTATTACCGTTTCATAACGATTACTTTGTACAAATAATAACGATGTTATTAATCGTGCTAGGCGCGATAGGCTTCCCAGTATTAATTGAAGTGAAATCTTTTTTACTTCATCGCCATGCAAATTTCCGCTTTAGTTTATTTACAAAAATAACGACCTCCACATATGCAATTTTATTTGTGGTAGGGGCTCTCGTAATTTTATTGCTTGAATCATTCCATTCCTTTAAGGGAATGTCTTGGCATGAAGCGCTGTTTTCTGCAATGTTCCATTCTGTTTCAACACGATCAGCTGGACTGACGACGTACGATGTTACAACCTTTAGTGAAGCGACAGATATTTTTATGAGCTTTTTAATGTTTATTGGTTCTTCGCCAAGTTCAGTTGGTGGAGGGATACGTACAACAACGTTTGCCATGGCCATTCTATTCCTAATTACCTTCTCACGAGGAAGAGAGGATATTCAAGTATTCGGACGTGAAATACATTTAATCGATGTATTCCGCTCGTTTGTTGTTATTTTATTGGCATTCTTTATGGTTTTAGTTGCAACAATTATTTTACTTATTACTGAGCCACACGCATCACTGATTCAAATAATTTTTGAAATTACATCAGCGTTCGGAACATGTGGGATGTCTTTAGGGATTACCTCGGATTTATCGGTATTTGGTAAAATTATTATTATGATTTTAATGTTTGTTGGTCGTGTCGGTTTAATCTCCTTCCTTTACACTCTTGGTGGTGGTGGTAGAGGCAAAAAATCAAGTTATCACTATCCTAAGGAACGAGTAATTATCGGGTAAATACTAGATCATTGATATGAATGACTTTTATGGGATTCAATCAATACTTGAATAGCCCCTACAACTAAGATTGAAATAAAAAAAGAGCTAATTTAGTAACGGGTTCTGTTTTGAAGTACAAAAAGCAAAATCGCAGGTTAAAAAGACAATTAATTAGCATATTAATATTAAAAGGTACTGCGAATTCGCAGTACCTTTTTTGTACAACTGTGTCTGATATTTTGTGAATCAAAATTTAACTAAAGCGCCCCATTAGTTCAATAAGAAAACAGCTTTATTCTTTATCTTTCTTCTAATATTCTTATATAAATTCAAACGCAAACATTAAACCTAAAGGGATAGTTAACCAAAGCAGAGAATTGCTCAATATAATTTTAAAATAGGAAGTATTTTCTAATTTGTCTTTGGAAACGAATCTCCACATCAACAGTGCACCAAGAGCCCATACCGGTATGACTAAAAAGAATTCTGGCGTCAAAGTATCAGATTCACCTAACGCTCCTTCTGCAAAAAACCAAGAAATAAATAATGCAACAAAACCAGTAAATATAACATTACCTATAACAATTGATTTCATTTTTAATCCTCCTTTCTCTTTGTGTAAATAAAATACTTTATTCACCAGTAGATTCACATATCATTCTTACTTAACTATCCTGCGTCGTTATTTCAACAAAGAAAGAAGAGCTGCCTATGCGACTCAATGATCTTCAAGAAAAGCACCCCGTTAGCCCTCCATGAATCGCAAAAATAAGTACTTCACCACAGAAAATGAAAGATGATTAAGTTCTTTCCTGGAAGTTTAAGAGGAAAATTTTAAAAATAATATAACCTTTTATCATTTTCCGACAGAAAACTCTCACTTCTATAAGTGGGAGTAGTTCAAGTTTCGCCCATAAACACAAGTAGTACGATTGACAATGAAACACCAATGACATAAATCCCAAAAACAATCATAGGGGAATACTTCCAAAATCCTTTTTCTCTTTTTTTAAAGCTCTGAATACTAAATATTATTCCTATGACGAACATAATAGCCCCAACAAAGAATAGCCAAGCAGTATTAAGTTGAAAGTAATAAAAACATGCTACACAAATAAGTCCTACTACTGAAAATAATGTTGATAATATCCCTTTTTTACTGAGCATTGTTTACCCCCCTCCTTAATTTCTACAATTACTATAAGGACGAACGAAATGAATGGAGGTTCCAATTTTAATTAATTTTACCATTTAAAATCTACAGAATCCATTACTGCTTATTGAACAAACCTGCTCCGTCGGTTGAATATAATTCCTTGCCAGATTATGTATTTCCATCGTTATAGAACTTTCTATAATGTAACTTTATTAATGCGATTTGATATACCAATTCGTATGAAAATTGTTAAAAAGCCGCTTTGTATCAATAAAAAAAAGACATCCAAATCATTTCGATTTGATACACTTTTTATAGTGTTTTTTTAGTTTTGTACTCAAAAACAGGACCCGTTACTAATTTAGCTCTTTTTTTTATTTCCATACTATTTTCCGGTTGCCAATAAGTTTATTGAACGAGGATTTTAAAGGGTATCTTAGTAGAAAATCTATTCATAAAGAGGGATTTAGATTGCGTAATTGACTAGAAACTGCCTTTGACACACAATTGTCGAAAAATTTTAAATTGTTTTTTCCTGGTTATTATGACTATTTAATAGGTAATTTTTCCAATTAATGGGTATCGATGCATTGATATTTTCGAACTAAACTTTTTTAGGATAATAGTAATACATCAAAGAACATCTGTTAAGTGTAATAAAGCTACGATTTCTGATTGCTATATATTTTATGGAAATGTAATTATATGGATTGCATTTAAAGGTTCCTGAAAGATTTAAGAGTTTTTAATGTATGAAAAAACGCTAGTCCTAAATTTAATTAATGGACTAGCGTTTCTTATTATAAAGAGTCGATTGTTGCAAAGTATGGTGCTTGACCGTGACGGAAGTAAGTTAAAAGATAGCCATTTTTTTGTACAATTTTGCCTTTTGAAAAATTTTGGTAATCAATGTGATGCGGAATAATAAGCGTATGTTTAAACAACTCTTTTTCGGATAGATTGAAGTTGGCAAATGGCTCACCTGCGATGGCAGGGTTTTCACGTAATGCCGTATAAAGTGCTTTTTGTTGCTCCTCAGTAGGACGCTCCTTCCACCATAATTTACGCGGCTGGAACTGTTGAGCCATTAAATAATCTAGTTGCATTAGGCTTTGAATGATAGTTAAATCAGCACCTTCAACAGTTTCTAAAAACATTAATAAACGAAGGAATAAATCCTCAAGCTGATGTCCGATACGTGACCAACCTTTAGTTTCCCAATAAGTACCGAAGTTTTGGAAGAAATCAAATGGTGTTTCAAACACTTCAGTTACTAAATATTCAATCGTATGATCCAAACGGTGATCGTTCCAGTATTTCTCAAGCACGTCCTCTGCATGTTTAATGCGCACGATATCATCAAATGTTAAGACATTATTAGAGAAAATCTCGTAAGGTGATTGGTCCACATACGTATAGCCATATTTTTCAGCCTCTAGACGAAGGCCTGTACCACGCAGAAGCTTAAGGAATCCAAGCTGTAATTCTTCTGGGCGCATTGCGAAAACGTCATTAAAGGTTTGTCGGAAGCTTGCATAATCCTCCTCTGGTAAACCAGCGATTAAATCTAAATGCTGATCAATCTTTCCACCTTCTTTGACCATCGTCACTGTACGTGTTAGTTTTTCAAAGTTTTGACGGCGCTTCACGAGAGTATTTGTTAAATCGTTCGTTGATTGAACACCGATTTCAAAACGGAAAAGACCTTTTGGTGCGTTATCATTTAAAAACTGGATAACCTCAGGACGCATAATATCAGCGGTAATTTCAAATTGGAACACAACCCCTGGCTTATGTTCATCGATTAAAAACTGGAACATTTCCATTGCATAGCTGCGACTTATATTAAATGTACGGTCAACAAATTTAATAGTACGTGCACCGTTGTCCATCAAGAATCGAATATCTTCTTTTATTTTTTCTCGGTTAAAATAACGAACCCCTACTTCAATAGAAGATAAACAAAATTGACAGCTAAATGGACAGCCGCGACTTGTTTCAATATATTGGATTCGTTTGCTTAGATGAGGGAGGTCCTCCTCGAAACGAAATGGACTTGGCAATTCACGTAAATCAATTTTTGATGCTTGTGCGTGAATTCGTACTTTACCATCTTCTAAGTAGCAAATCCCTGGAACATCCTCCAATGCAATTTCTCCATGCAAATGGCGTAGTAATTGTTTAAAGGAAGTTTCTCCTTCACCCATAATAATGAAATCAACCTCTTCAATTTTACGTAACCAATGGTGGGAATCGTAAGAAACTTCAGGTCCGCCGAGCAAAATTTTAACATTTGGGCAGACAGTTTTTAACATTTTGATGACGTGAATAGTTTCTTCAATATTCCAAATATAGCAGCTGAATCCTACAATATCAGGGTTTTTTTGGAATAAATCTGATACAATATTAAAAGCAGGATCTTTAATTGTATATTCTGCAATGATCGGATTAAATTCTGGTAAAGCAGCACCTTTTAAATAACGTAGTGCTAAATTTGTGTGAATATACTTTGCATTTAAAGTAGTTAAAATAGTATTCATGAAATAATCTTCCTTTCAATTTCTAATTGTAACAGTCAAGTAGCTGTCAAACAATATAATCCTTTTTGCCTATTTATTTTGTGAACAGTTCGTGAAATAATTTTAAATACTTAAATTTACTAAATTTTGTAATAATAGAATCGTGCAGTCATAAAGTATAGTAAAGGCTCAAAATTCGAATAAGGGGTTTTTTACTCTATTGAAAGGTTCGGTGAGAAAGTTGAAGCAAAATGATATTAATCAATGTTTTGGAAATCTTATGACAAGTACTTCGTCACCAACACTTATTCTTAATAAAGTAGGTAAAATTTTAAACATGAATGAGGCTGCAATTAAACTGTTTAACCTCAATTCATCGTATATAGGTTATTTAACAATGGACGAGTCCTCTAATTTAAATTGGGCAAAATTCGTTAAACAATTACAAAGTGATTTGAGATCAGAAGAAATCTTTAATATTCAAACAGCTAGTAATGAGTTTGAAATGATGTCTTTCAAATGTTTTTATGATCCGAACACAGAAGAAATCGTTGCGCAAATTTCAACATTAAATAATGACATAGCTCATGAATTATATGTTAGCCAAGAGCAAGAGAGATCACAATCTTTCCATGCTTATGACCACTTACCGTACGCTGTTATTATAAGTGACGCTAGTGGGATTATTCTTGGGCTAAATAAGTATGCTGAGATGTATTTAAAAATAGAAAAATCACAGCTTCTTCATAAGGCACACCAGCACATCTTTGATACGTTTACACTTAAGAAAGGCCAAATTACTTCATACCTTTCTAAATTGATGGGTGAAAAACATGCAAATATTCATGTAGTTGATGAAACGCAAGTTATTACCCCTTGCTATTATGAAATTTCAAGTATATATGATGAATACAACAATATTATTGTCACAGTCATTAATGATGAAACAGAAAAGAAACAACTTCAACATAAAGTTGAACATCAGCAAGCTTTAAATGTTGTCGGTCAAATGGCCGCAAGTATCGCCCATGAAATCCGTAATCCATTAACTTCTTTAAAGGGCTTTACCGAATTATTAAAGTTAAATGCTGATGAAGAGTCCAGTATGTATTTATCTGTCATCGATAGTGAGCTTCAACGGATGGAACAAATCTTATCCGAGCTTTTAGTATTGTCCAAGCCAACAAGCATGAAAGTAGAATTATTAGAGCTAAATAACATTGTGAAGCAAGTGATTGAGTTTATGCTTCCAGATGCGCTTATGAAAAATATTATGATTCAATACATTTCTCCTTCTACACAAGTATACATTGGTGGCAATGAGAATCGCTTAAAGCAAGTATTCATGAATCTTATTAAAAATGCGATGGAATCCATGAATAATGGTGGAACGATCACAGTAGAAATGACTGCTGACTGTGCAATTGCTGAATTACAGATTAAAGACGAAGGTGTCGGTATGGACAGTGCTACCCTTCAAAACTTATTCCAACCTTTTTACACGACGAAATCAGCAGGGACAGGACTAGGCCTTGCTTTTGTGAAAAAGGTGATTGAAGAGCATGAAGGTGTAATAGGTGTGAGTAGTGAATTACAAAAGGGGACATGCTTCCACTTACAATTCCCCATTTACTCATTTAATCAGGTGGATACAATGGATGTGTCCACGAAAGATTCTGCTTATTTAGTAACATAAAAAGAGTCAATGTGTACCGTAAACGACATATGAGGCTTAAAATCAAATAATGCTTTTGACAATGCTTTTCTAATATCGCTATAATGGCATGTATAAAAGCGAATTGAAAGGAAAAGGATATGACGTCAGAAGATATAAAGCAATCATTAAAATTATATATCGTATTATCACGTGCACATAAAGCAATCAATGAGACAACCCAACAATTTTTTCAAGAGAATGGACTAAATCCTACTGAATTTGCTGTCTTAGAGCTTCTTTATCATAAAGGAAGACAGCCATTACAGCAAATTGGCAATAAAATTTTGCTTGCTAGTGGGTCTATTACGTATGTCATTGACAAACTTGAAAAAAGAGGATATTTATTACGTGTTTCATGTCCGTCAGATCGCCGTGTTACGTATGCAGAAATTACGGACAAAGGTGAAGCATTTATGGCGGAACTATTTCCAAAGCATGAGCAGCATTTACATGAATTGATGAGTGTGCTATCTATTGAGGAAAAAGATCAAGCTATCACTTTATTAAAAAAATTAGGACTGTCTATTAAGGATTTGTCTTATTAAAAAGGGTTGTCTCAATGAATTTGAGGCAACTTTTTGTGTTGAACAAAAGGCTTTTAGGGAGAGAACGCAGTGAATCTTAAATTTGATTCTAGACCCCTTGGAGATTATAGGTTATGGAGAAGGGATGAAGTGAGCGACAAAAGTATCCTGTCCTGCGTAAACGCCCTTGTAAACGCTCCTAGCCGTCCATGGCACAATCCGACCAATCGGAAGGGAAATGAGCCTCACGCTAAGGTATAAACCGTATTAAAAATAACAAAAAGACTGTAGAGCAAACAAGTTTGTCTACAGTCTTTTTTGAATCATTATTTTTTAGAAATAGTTGCAGCCATTTTAAACATAGCATCAGTTAAATCTAGTTCTTCGTTATCGTGAATAGTTAATTTAATAATTAAACCGTCTTTTTCAAAAACAACGCCGATTACTTTTTCTTTGTCATCAACAAAATTTACAACATAACCTTCAATGTTTTTAACACCCTTAAATGGAGCTAGATCCTCAGAAGATAAAGCTGATGGTTCACCAACAGCATTCATATAATCTTGCATAGATTTTTTTACTTCATCATAGCTTGATTGTGAAACATCTTCGATACGCATGAATACTTCAGCATTTTCATTAGAAATTAACATGTCTTTACCAGGTTCTTCTTGAGAAAGTGTAAATCCAGGTAGTTGTTGCATTTTATAGCCTTGATCAGCACTTTTCGATTCGCTTGCTGTTTCAGTTTTTTCTTTGCCTTTTTGTATATAGTTAACTTCTTGTTTTGGTGTATTTGCACTATCTGTAGTGTCAGTTTTGTCTGTAGTATCTTTATCTGTTTCATTTGTAGGCGTTTCTTCTGAGCCATTTACAGTTTTATCCTCAGCTGATGGTTTTTGCTGTTGTTCAGTATTTGATGGCTCATTTTTTTGAACATCAGAATCCTCTGTTTTATCAGATGTATTACATCCTACGACTAAAATGGCTGTTAGTAATAATGCAGGTAGAGAAATTAATTTTTTTTGCATGAAAAGCCCTCCTTTTATTATCAAACGTTGGTAAAGAGAAAATGTTTCCAAATTTTAATGCTATTATGTTAAAGGTAACACTAAAAATAAGAGTAGTACAAAGACTACATGGGATACAATAACCAGTGGCATACTCTTACGCCATTCATATAACAAGCCCCAAATAATGCCGGTTACAAGTGCAGCAACCATACCAAGCATAAAGCCGCTTATTGCAATAGAGATTGCACTTAGAATCGCTGTTACAATGACTGCTAAAGTAGGTTTCATAAAGCGTTTCAGCTGTTGTTGAACATAGCCACGCCAAAAGAGCTCTTCACCAATAGCAACAATGAATACAAGTAGTATATAGTGCCAAATAGTCTGTGGTCCATAATTTGCTAAAAACTTTTGTACTGATTGTACCAATGAACCATTAATATGTGGTGCTAGCCAATAGCCAAAGCGTATAATACCGTATGTTATTGTACCGTATCCAATACCGAAAAGTAAAAATTTCCATGTCGGTAACTGATCCTCAATTTTTCCAGTTAAAATGGCAATGGCAATACATACAAGTAAAGTAAATGCATATAGGTGCCAAAATACAGCTTGGTTAGCAAAGGTAAAAGCAAGCATGCCATAAACGAATAATAAAGAAAGGAGCAATATTATTGTTTGTTTCGAATTTGTAAGCATTATTCGACCTCCATGCTTTTAATTTTATCAAAAAAAAAGTCCCTTATCATCTATAAAGACAAATAGGGACTATTCAGACTATTAAGCTTCATTTGTATATAAAATTTTGTAACGTTTATGATTGACGACCGTCTTTTCTTCAATTTCAAGGGAATCGAAATTCTCCATGTATGTTAAATCAACGATCACCGAATTTTCATTTACTTTTTCGACTATACCTTGTAAGCCGTCTTTAAACTCGATAATATTTCCAACTTCAGCTATTTTCACAGACAGTCAGCTCCTTCATCGACTAATAATATACAGTTTGCATGAAAAAATGGAAAACGTAAAGCCTTTTTTGAATAATTCATAATTAATTACACAGAATGCTAAAAAAGAGAGGAATGGAAAAAATGGAAAAATACGAAAATACGCTTAAACAATTACAAAACGGGGAATTAAAAAGTATAGAAATAGATAAGGAACAATTTTATGAGTTCCGAGAAGTACTAGTAAAACATCCTTTATTTAAACATTATAGAGGTGAGGCCAAACAAAATGGACGCGTAATTTATACTTATCAAGAAATTCCAAGAAGCTGATTTGTCGAACATTGTCGTAAGTTAATGCTGTAAGAAATGAAATATAAATGTATAATAATGGTATGATTATTTGTGTGTGGAGGGTTATATGAATGGTCAATCTACTCTTGAAACAAATGGAACAAACTCGTGAGATGATGATTCGCTCAGGTGTAGAGAACGGGTTACAAAATGCGAAAACCATTCAACTGAGTCGCAGATTAGATCAGTTAATGAATACTTATTATAGACAGACAACATTTGAAGAAGAAGAGCGTCAAGAAGATTGAAAGAATGTTCCAGTATTCAGAGTATAAACTTTTTAAATAATATGTTTAAAAAGCATTTGGTGGGGAATACTTATTTTGAACACAGCAACATTCTCATTTCCCCTTTAGAGCAGTGATACCCCATCAACTGCTCTCTTTTTTTTGTCTTCATAACGTTAAGGAAATTGATTTACTCGTATATATGCAGCGCTTAAAGTTTTTAGTACAAGTTAATAAGAGAAGTTTGAATTATCGCACTTATTAAACTACACTTATAGATAAGAATAAGTGCTAATGATTGATCAATTAAAAAAAATCAATCATTGCCTTGATCACAAAGGAGTATGTACATATGGGAAAAGAAGGTATTGCATTTGTCGGCACAGGCGTAATGGGTGCTAGTATTATTAAACATTTATTAAAAAATGGTCATGAGGTTACAGTTTTTACACGTTCAAAGGAGAAAGCGGAGCCACTCTTGGCGTTAGGTGCAACTTGGGCAAGTACACCAGCAGAAGCATTTAAACATAAGGAAATTGCCTTTACGATGGTTGGATATCCTGCGGACGTAGAGGAAGTTTATTTTGGAGATAATGGATTATTTCAAACAGCCGAATCTGGCAATATCGTTATTGATATGACCACTTCCGAGCCAACATTAGCAAAGAAAATTTTCGAACATGCTCAAAAAATTGGAGTAGAAGCGCTGGATGCACCTGTTTCTGGAGGAGATATTGGCGCTCAAAATGGGACATTATCAATTATGGTTGGAGGTAGCCAAGCTACATTCAATAAGGTTTTACCAATTATGAAACATTTCGGTGAAAATATTGTTTATCAAGGAGAAGCTGGTGCAGGGCAGCATGCTAAAATGTGTAATCAGATTGTTATTGCATCTGGAATGATTGGTGTGTGTGAGTCACTGGCTTACGGTTTAAAGGCGGGACTTGATTTACCGACAGTATTGCAATCCATTTCTTCTGGTGCAGCAGGCTCTTGGTCGTTAAGTAATTTAGCCCCTCGCATGATCAAAGGAGATTACGCACCAGGCTTTTATATTAAGCATTTTGTAAAGGATATGAAAATAGCATTAGATGAATCTAAAAAAATGGGGATTACATTGCCAGGTATAACACTCGCTTATGATATGTATGAAAGGCTAATAGAAGAGGGCTACGGTGAAAACGGTACTCAGGCACTTTTAAAGGCCTATCATTAAAGATTAACAAAACGAAGAATCATAATTTTAGAAAGCCCGAAGTATCATCTTTTGAAAGGATGAGCACTTCGGGTTTTCTTATATAAAGCAGCTCATTAACAATACTAAAAATAGCATGCTTGTTGGTTCTGCCCGTAGACAAGTGGATAAAAATGTCTAATCAATACACTTGAGAAAATAGTTAACTACGGCAGCATTACTCTTTATCAAAAAGTTTTGCGTCTAAAGAAAAACTAGATGCCCCTGCAAGTGCAAAGTATAAGGCCATTGCCGCTAAAGCTAAATCAAATTCATATCCGGCTAAGCCGTTTTCTCCGATAAAGCCAACGCTAAGCTTCGCTGTGAAAATAGCAACGATCATTGTTATTGTCAATAAAGCACCGATAAGTCTTGTACCTAAGCCTAAAATAATGGCTACACCACCGACTAGTTCTATAATGGCAACAATATAAGCCATGAAGCCTGGAATACCAATGGCATCAAAATAATCAGCTGTGAAGCCGATACCTCCCTGAAACTTTTGGAAACCGTGAGTTGCAAAAATAATGCCAAGCACCACACGTAAAATAGTTGAACCGATATTTTGCATAGTTAAATAAACTCCTTTTGTTTTTTAGCTTACATTTCGTAACTTAGTTTATTTTTAAAAACAACTTTTGTCAAGTAACTAAATTTTATTTTTGAAAATGATTTTCGAAAAAATGATATACTCTTATATAAGAACAAAACACATTGGAGGCAGGAAAATTGGATCAAAAAAAAATTTGTCCACGATTTGAAAAAGCACTAAAAATATTAAATCATAGCTGGAACACCCTGCTTATTTATCAGTTATTGGAAGGTCCTCAACGATACTCAACGATAAAAAATAATGTGGGTATTAGCAGTCGTGTGTTAACGGAAAGATTAAAAGAGTTAGAGATTGAGAACATTGTGGAGCGCACAGTTATTCCATCAACACCAGTAGTGATTGAATACAAGCTAACAGAAAAAGGACATGCACTTGCACCGGTCCTTAAAGCAATTGAACAATGGTCTTCTATGTGGGTGAATATAGAAGAATAGTAAGAAGGATATCCAAGCGAGGGGGCTTGGATATTTTTTTAGAGTTGAACAATGGTCAAGGAAAATGATGCTAACTACCGTTCCTCCATCTTGTTGTTGCTACTGTCGCTTCGCACATAAAATACATTGCTGAAGTTTTTTTAGTTTTATTAATTAGCTTTCATACAAGATGATACATGTTATGTGAAGTGATTGATCTTCGTTACGACTGGGCGACTCCTCGGGGATCAGCGATATAGAGGAACGAAGGCTAAAAGCATCACGTCCTGTGATAACGCCTTCGTGACCAACATCCTGTTGCCCCAAGCGGCTCATCGGAAGCCCCCAGAAAAGCGCCCAGTTGGAACGGAAATCAATCCCACGCTTTGCGGAAGAATCATACTTTACTCAAAATTTAATTAACAAAATAGTTTTCAAAAAACATATTGATATCCAAGCGTGGAGAGCTTGGATATCTTTTTTATTATGAGTAGCTCGCAGCAAAGGTGGAGATTCGTTCATTTTAGAGTGTTAGTTAAATAAAAATGCATGTATATTGTAAATAGTGTTAATTTTCATTAAATAAAAGGTATTTTTTATTACATGAGGGAATTTATTTAATAATATAGAGAATGGGAGGAGGGTTTTATGAAGCGGAATTCAACAGTAGACGTTCAGCATCGGAGTCAGTTAGCACTTTATTTATCATTGCCAATTTTGTCGTGGGCATTTTATGATTTTGCGAATACAATATTTTCTTCAAATATTAATACGATATTTTTCCCGTTTTATATGGATGAGGTTTTAGGGACGAATGAGGTAATGCAGCAAGTGGCAAGCACGTTTATTTCTTATGCGAATGCGATTGCTAGCCTGTTCCTCGTTGTTTTTTCGCCACTTTTTGGAGTATGGATTGATCAAACAGGCTATAAAAAGAGATTTATAGTATGGTTTGCATCTATTTCTATCTTCTTTACTTTTATGATGGGGATTTTTGCGAATTTACAGACGCCAACAAATTTTTCAGGTGTGCCTCTTAGTTTGTTTTTAGTTGTAGCTAGTTTTATCATCGCAAAATTTTTCTTTAATTCCAGTCTAGTATTTTATGATTCCATGATGGGAGATTTAGGGACAAAAGAGGAAATGCCCCTTATTTCTGGCTATGGGGTAGCGATTGGGTATCTTGGTACAATCTTGGGACTACTTGTTTATTTGTACGTAGGAAACAGTGGTTTCCATCGAGCATTTATTCCGACTGCCATTTTATATTTATTATTTTCTTTGCCATTATTTTTTATTAATAAAGATACACCAATATCAGCGTCTCAACGAAAGCCTATTAAATTTTTAGATGGGTATAAGGAAATTGTTCAAACCTTTAAGGATATGAAGCAATATAAAGCTATTTTCACCTTTATGATTGCTTACTTCTTTTTAAATGATGCAATTGCAACAACTATTGCAATGATGGCTGTATATGCAACAACAATCGTAGGCTTTACTTCAGGTCAATTTATCGTGCTTTATTTAGTGTCTACGGTGTCAACTATTATTGGCTCTTTTGCATTTGGTTATATTACAAAAGCAATCGGAGCCAAACGTGCGATAACCATGGTGGCAATATTAATGATAGTTGCTTTAGCATTTGCTGTTTTTGCGACTGAGCAATGGATGTTCTGGCTTGCAGGTAGTATGTTTGGCGTATCGCTAGGATCCATGTGGGTAACATCTAGAACATATATTATTGAATTGTCTCCAGAAGAAAAACGGGGTCAGTTTTTTGGCTTATTTGCATTTTCGGGTAAAGTATCCTCCATTATCGGGCCAGCAGTCTACGGAACCGTTACGTTATGGATGAAAGAATATGGAACGCTAGCAAGTCGTGTTGCGTTATCGACATTAATTGTGATGACGATAATTGGCCTATTGATACATTTAAAAGTCAATGGCTCAAAAGTTGGAGATGATATTAGATAAGACATATACGCATTTCATGTATATTCGGCTGAACGCTTTCCTGAGGGCGTTTGATGAGCCAATTGGCTTTTTGTTTTCTGTATGGTAGTTCACCCGTGTTATGGATGTCGAGCCATGTTAGTGATAAAAATGGAAAAAGCAAGTAGGAGAAATGTATCGCCTATGATACAATTGAATTATAAATAGAAGTTGGATAGAAAGGAGCGGGGTTGCTTTGGAACATAAAGGTATATTATTAGAAAGTGGCACAAATGAGCTAGAAATTGTTGAATTTGAAGTAGCTAATAATAAATTTGGTATTAACGTTATTAAAGTAAAGGAAATTATTCAACCGATTCCAGTAACATTTATTCCACACGCGCACCCGCATGTAGAGGGGATTATTCAATTACGAGGTGAGGTATTACCAGTAGTTGATATGCTCCGAGTATTAGGTATTCAAAGTCAAGAGCGTAGTTCTCAGCAAAAATATATTGTAGCTGAGTTTAATAAACAGCGTGTAGTATTTCATGTAGATAATGTAACACAGATTCACCGAATCTCATGGAATCAAATCGAGAAGCCATCTGATATGTATCAGGGAGGAACATCACAAGTTATCGGTGTTATTAAGCAAAACGAGCAAATGATTTTATTGCTTGATTTCGAGAGAATTATGGTAGACATAAATCCAGACTCTGGTATTAGTGTAGATGCCGTTAAAAAGCTTGGTAAACGTGAGCGTTCTGAAAAACGAATTTTAATTGCAGAAGATTCACCATTACTACGTAAGCTTTTATTCGATACTATGAATGAAGCAGGTTATGAGAATGTTGAATTCTTTGAAAACGGCCATGATGCTTATGAATACCTCCAAGCTATCGTTAAAAGTGGTAGTGATGTAGCCGAGCATATTCAATTAGTTGTGACGGACATTGAAATGCCACAAATGGATGGGCATCATTTAACGCGTAAAATAAAGGAGCATCCAGATCTCCAAAAGCTTCCTGTCATTATTTTCTCAAGCTTAATTACGGATGATCTTCGTCATAAAGGTGACCAAGTTGGTGCAGAGGATCAAATTAGTAAGCCAGAAATTACGGAGCTTATTTTACGAATCGACCAACTTATCATATAAAATAAAATTTTATTATGTTTTTTAAAAGTTGGAAAAGGTACTTCACAATATTAATAATGGGTATCCTGAAAGAATATTAATAATGCAAGAAAGTCGGATGCCTCTTATAGGCTCCGGCTTTTTTTTGTATAGATACATGAGGCTAGGAACAAAATAATAAAGTTCTATTTGTTGAGGTGTCTATACAATGTTCATAGATATGTTCACCTCAATATTTAATGTAGATCCATTAATACTATGCATGCGCTAAGGAAGTGATTATTTGAATGAATTAAAAACCGCTATTATCGATATTGGCTCAAACACCGTTCGCTTAGTGTTGTATCGATATGATAAAGATGAGGGACTTCGTGAGATTGGAAATATTAAAACGGTTGCACGTCTACGTACATATTTACAGCCCTCTGGTGAAATGTCTGAAGAAGGTATACAAGTATTAACAGAAACATTATTGACTTATAAAGCAATACTTGATGATTATGAAGTGACTGATGTTAAAGCTGCTGCAACAGCTGCAATCCGTCAGGCAACCAATAGAGAAGAAATACTGACCTTAATGAAAAAACAGACAGGCATTCAAATAGAGCTTTTAACTGAAGAAGAAGAGGCATATTATGGCTTTGTTGCAGTGGCGCATTCTATAGGCACAAAGTCTGCTGTAACGATTGATATTGGTGGCGGTAGTACAGAAATAACGCTATTTGAAAATAAAGAACTACAGAAATCTCATAGTTTTGCGTTTGGTACAGTTTCTTTAAAGCAACGTTTCGTAAAGGGCGAGATTATGAATGGTAGTGAAAAAAAGGAACTTATTGCATTTGTGAAGGAACAGTTCAAATCACTTTCATGGATTCAGAATATCGGTTTACCGATTATTGCTATTGGCGGTAGTGCTCGAAATATTGCCCAAATTCATCAACAAAAACATGCATATCCAATCGCAAGTGTACATGGCTACGAAATGACGCAGGGCAATTTAGATGAGCTTAGTGTATTTTTAAATAATTTAAGCTTTCATGATTTAAAACAGTTAGATGGGCTTTCGACAGATCGTGCGGATATTATCGTTCCTGCATTAGAGGTTTTCAATGTATTAATGGAAGTTGTCGGCAGTAAATTGTTCAAGATAACAAAAAAAGGTTTGCGAGAAGGGCTCATTATACAGCGTATTTTACAAACGGATAAAAGTGCATTTGATAAGTACAATGTGTTTGAGGGAAACGCTAAAAGATTTGCTCGTCGGTATGGTCGTTCCGAAGGAGAAGCGGACTATTTGATGCATTTAACAGATCAATTGTACCGTGAATGTTGCCACTTTGGTTATTTACAACATCATCCTAAAGATTTGCACTTATTGTCGAAAGCGGCGAGGGTGTTTAATATTGGGGAGTATATTGAGTTAAGTTCGGCTAGTCAGCATACTTTTTATTTAATTGCCAACCAATCTATCGAGGGGTTAAGTCATAAGGAACGTGTAAAATTAGCACTTTTAGCTTCGTATAAAAATAAAGATTATTATCAGCGATTCGCTGCTCCGTTTACAGAATGGATGAGTCGTGAGGAGTATCGTAAAATACGAGACTTTGGTGCTTTTTTGAAATTTATCTATGCGTTAAATGTGTCTAAACGAACAATAGTTAAAACTATAAAGATGCAAACAAAAGAGGATTATGTACAGCTTAGCATTTATGTGAAAAACAATGCGGCCGCTGAAAAATACCAAGCAAACCGACAAAAAAAACATCTAGAACGCGCACTAAAGATACCGATAAAAATAAACTTTGTGGAAGTAGGGTTGAACAATTATGACAACTGAAATTACGAATAATCAGTTAAATGAGAAGGAATCAACAGAAATACAAGGTCGATTACTAGAGGAAATCGCTAAACCGCAATACTATAATAACCGTGAATTAAGCTGGCTCGCCTTTAATGAACGAGTTTTAGAGGAAGCAGAGGATATCGATAATCCTCTGCTAGAACGATTGAAGTTTTTAGCAATTTTTAGTTCGAATTTAGATGAATTTTTCATGGTGCGTGTTGCAGGTTTACAGGATCAAGTGCGTGCAGGTTTCCATAAGCCTGAAAATAAGTCAGGCTTAACACCAAAAGAGCAATTAGCGAAAATTGCAGAACGAACGCAAGCCTTAGTGCGCCGACAAACTGAAGTTTACAGACACTTAATTTATGATTTATTACCACAACATAATGTACATATCGCAGACATGAGAGACTTAAATAGTACACAGAAAGCATTTGTCAATGAAATGTTTGCAGAAACAATCTTCCCTGTTTTAACACCCGTAGCTGTAGATGCGTACCGTCCTTTCCCAACTTTGCTTGGTAAAACATTAAATTTACTTGTTTTATTGGAGCAAGATGAAGCGGACATAGAGAATCATGAAAAGGTAGCTATTGTACAAGTCCCATCTGTTTTAGATCGATATATTAAAGTGCCATCAGCAGATGGAGAGACGGTTATTGTCTTATTAGAAGACGTGATTGTAGCGCATATAGAAAAGCTCTTTTATGGTTACAGTGTTAAATCAGCGCAGGCTTTCCGTTTAACACGTAATGCGGATTTAACGATTCATGAAGAAGGCGCAAGAGATTTACTTGTAGAAATCGAAAAAGAGCTGAAAAAACGTAAATGGGGTGTAGGTAGTCGTCTCGAAGTTCGTGAGGGCGAGATGAGTGAGGAAGTTCTAACATACTTACTAGATGAATTCGAAATTGAAGAAACGGATGTTTTCCATATAGATGGACCGCTAGATTTAACATTTATGTTCTCTTTTGTAAAAGGTATATCTGTTGGTCGAGAACATTTAGAATATGAAAGCTTTATCCCACAGCCACCATTAGATTTGCAATCGGATGAAAATATTTTTGAAAAAGCGCTGCAACAAGATATTTTCTTCCATCATCCATTTGAATCATTTGCGCCAATTGTAGATTTTATTGCAGAAGCGGCCGTTAATCCGAACGTTTTAGCGATCAAACAAACTTTATATCGTGTAAGTGGTAATTCACCCATTATACAAGCCTTAAAGCTTGCAGCAGAAAATGGTAAACAGGTAACAGTTTTAGTTGAATTAAAAGCACGTTTTGATGAAGAAAATAATGTGCTTTGGGCAAAGCAACTTGAGCAAGCTGGCTGCCTTGTTATTTACGGCATGAATAACTTAAAGACACATTCGAAAATAACGCTTGTTGTAAGTCGTCGGAATGGGAAAATTGAGCGTTTTGTTCATCTTGGTACAGGAAATTATAATGATGCAACTGCAAAAATTTACACAGATATGGGTATCATAACGACAGATAAGGAATTTGGCATTGATGCCACTAACTTCTTTAACTATCTAAGTGGTTATACAGAGAAACCAACTTTTAATCATTTAGTTGTAGCCCCGTTTGATATTCGAGATGAATTTATCCGCTTAATGGATGAGGAAATTGCCTGTCATAAGAAGCATGGTAATGGTTTTATTCGAGCTAAAATGAATTCACTAACGGACAAAGACTTAATGATGAAGTTATATGAGGCATCCATTGCAGGTGTGAAAGTAGAGTTGATCATTCGTGGTATTTGTTGCATTAGACCAGGCATCCCTGGAATTAGTGAAAACATAACAGTAACGAGCATTGTAGGTCGTTTCCTTGAGCACTCGCGTATTTATTGGTTCCATCATAATGGGGAAAATAAAGTATATTTGTCTTCGGCGGATATGATGACTCGTAATATGATTAAACGTGTGGAAATTTTATTCCCAGTATATGCAAGTGAAGCCAAAGCTCGTATTATTAACATTATGAATACACAACTTGAGGATACAGCAAAAGCTCGTATTCAAGACTCCAATGGAAAGTATCATTATAAAGATTTTGATCGTGGTGAAGATCCAATTAATAGTCAGGAAATTTTCCTAAAGGATGCACTAAAACCTACGCTAGACGAAGAATAAGCAAACACGCTACTTAGTGAGGGATATAATGAAAAAATATAAAGAGAATGTAGCGCAATTTGCAGACTATCATCAAATCATACAACTTAATCCATTTGATGCGGTCGTATGTTTGAGAAAAGTGGGTACAAAAGCGTTTGAGGTCGTTAATTTTAACGATAAACTACCGTCATTTTTGAAGCTACAAGATGTGAAAGCTACCAACGCTGAACAATTTTTTACGGAGCAATGCTGGCTACAATTATCGAATATAGTACAACAACAATTGAATCTAGAGCAAAGGCTAGAAATATGTACGGAACACAAAGTAAAAACATTTGCTGTTCGTGTACAGCACTTAGAAAATTCAGTTGTAGCAGTTATTCTACGTGAGCTGCAAAATGAAGTAGAACCTTATTTGCAATTTGTGGAACAGCACGTATGTCCGGTGTTAACAACTGATTTACAAGGTCGCATTATTCATCAAAACGTTGCTGCCACTTCTCAGTTGTTAAAAGAACAACAAAGCTTGATCGGACAAAATATTTTTTCATTATTAGAGAGCAAGTATATCGACGAATTTAAATTACTATTTGCAAAAACTATTGAGGGCTCAGCATTTGGTATGCCAGAATGCTTGTTTAAACAACGACTGTTAAGTAAAGAACCATTTTATTTACGAACGCATCCAACATACTTTAATGGTGAAATTATAGGTGTACATTTATTTGTGAAAGACGCAACCTCATTTATGAATGATCATCAGGCCTTTTATTACCTAGCGTTAATGGACGAATTAACGGGTATTTGGAATCGTAAGGCTTTAAAGGAACAGTGGCTTCAACATTTAAATGATAAAAAGCAAAATAAGCAAGCAGCTGTTATTTTGATGGATATTGATCGTTTTAAAAAATTTAATGAATCCCTTGGCGAAAGTAAGGGTGATGAACTTATACGAATGTTTAGCCAAAGACTTCGTGAGCTCTGTCACTCCAAATGCTCGTTTTATCGTTATAATAGCGATGAATTTATTTTTGTTCTAAAAGATGCAACAGTCGACAAAATTGAACAGACGTCTAACGCTATTTTAGATGCATTAAAACAGCCATTCATGATTGACGGGCAGGAATATTTTATTAGCGTGTCGATTGGTATCTCCCTTAGTCCAGCGGATGGCAAAGATTTAGAAACACTTATACGTAAAGCAGATAAAGCATTATTTTCTGTAAAAGAGCATGGTCGTTCACACTACCGTTACTATCGTGAAGATACGACAACTATTTTTCCAAATGAAGCACTAATGGAGGCGCATTTACGTCGTGCTATCGAATTTAACGAACTAAGTATTCATTTACAGCCACAAATGGATTTAGCGAATAACAGTATTAATAGCTTTGAGGCATTATTACGATGGAATAACCGGAAATTTGGCTTTGTGTCTCCTGCACAGTTTATACCCATTGCAGAGGCATCAGGCTTAATCATTGAAATCGGGGATTGGATTATTGACGAGGTGTGTCGCTATCAAAAAGAGTGGCAGATGAATGGCTATCGACCAGTACGAATTGCTATCAATATTTCGCCAAAACAATTTAGAAAAGAAAACTTTGCTCGGAAAATTAAAGCGGCCTTGAAAAAATATAATGTGCCACCTGAATTATTAGAGGTGGAAATTACCGAAAGCTCCATGACGAATGTCCATGAAACATTTTCAATTTTAACCGAATTGAAGCAGCTAGGTGTTTATGTTTCCGTTGATGATTTTGGAACGGGGTATTCATCTTTAAGCTATTTAAAACGTTATCCGATAGATATTATAAAAATTGACCAATCGTTTATAGCGGATATTACTAAAGATGATAAAAATGAGGCCATTATTAAAGCCATTATTTCAATGTCCCATAATTTAGGGTTGGAGGTCGTAGCAGAAGGAATCGAGGAACTATCACAGGTCGATTTTCTAAAACGCCACCAATGCCAAAAAGGACAAGGCTATTTATATAACAAGCCATTACCAGTAGAAACCATTGTTAATAAATATTTTGTTAGCTAAAGCCAACAAACAAAGTAGCACTTCATCCAATTATTCATGATGAAGTGCTACTTTGTTGTAGAGCTTTGGGAAGTGAGTACATACCCGGTCATTTCTCCGAGCGATTCATGCTCATGCACTTTCCACCTATGCAACCTCTAATAGTTATTTATTTTCTGCTTTTAATCCTTCAAGCACAATAGCTGTAAATTGCGCCATTTCCACTGATAAATTGAAGTCTTCATTATGAATTAACCAATCATAGACATTTGCACGCATACAACGCTGAATAATAGCCTGCACTTGAGTAAGCTGCAAATCTTGACGAAATTCTCCGAGCCGAATGCCATCCTCTAAATAAGTATTAATTATTTGGAATATCTTTCTTTGTGGACTAATTAAATAATGATCTTGTTCCACTTGACTTGTCATCGCTGCAGTATAGACTGTACGCAATAAATCCTTGCCCACAACGTTCGTTAAATACTTCATTTGCTCTTGATAAAGCGTTAAAATTTTTTCACTTGCTGGTAAAGAAGAGTCGATCTTTTTTTCTACAGTGCTATAAAAACGATCTAGTTCCTTAAATTTTTCTAAAATAACATCGTATTTAGATGGAAAATAAGTGTAAAATGTTCCTTTTGATACATGGCATGCTTTCGTAATTTGTTCAATCGATACATGCTCAAATCCATGTTTATTAAATAAATCTAAAGATGTTTTAAGTAATTTTTCACGTGTTTCTAATGCCTTTTTTTGACGGCTCGTTAGTGGATTCATGTTCTCATATTCCTCCGAATCAAGATGTTTTTATAAAAATCTGAAAATATAAAAAATTTTTATTGACGATATGGAATTATTTTGATTATGATTTAATTGACTAAGGTCAATGACTACGGTCATTTGGATTTTATCGTATTAATGTTACGATAAAAGATTGGAGTTGGCTAGTGCACATTTGGTTTTTAAGGAAGAATGGGCCTGTAGCTTTTTAAGATTAAAAATTAAACAAATTTAAAGGGGGACAATAAATATGACAACAGCACATGAGGTTAAAACATTAACGCATTTCATTGGTGGAGAGCTTGTGGAAGGAAAAAGTAGTCGCTTTGGTTCTGTATACAATCCTACGACGGGTGAGGTGATTGCCAAGGTGCCACTTGCAACTGTAGAAGAAACTAGGGAGGCAATTGATAAGGCACAGGCAGCACTCCCTCAATGGAGAGATACGTCAGTAGCTAAACGTGCTGAAGTTGTATTAAAGTTCCGTAATCTTATTACTGAAAATATGGAGGAGCTTTTACAAATTATTTGTACAGAGAGCGGCAAAACAATTGAGGATGCGAAAGGTGAAATTACACGTGGTTTGGAGTCCGTTGACTTAGCTATTAGTGCACCTCATTTAATGAAGGGGGAGTATTCTGTCAATGTCGGTGGTCAGATTAATGCCTACTCTGCAAAATATCCATTAGGTGTAGTAGCGGCTATTTCGCCATTTAACTTCCCAATTATGGTGCCTTTAGCGCAAACAAGTATGGCAATTGCTGTCGGCAATGCAGTTATTTTAAAAGCTTCCGAGCGTGTTCCTATGACTGCCTTGTATGTGAGTGAGCTTTGGAAAAAAGCTGGGTTACCAGATGGTATTTGGACGGTAGTAAATGGAGATAAAGATGCAGTGAATGAGCTTTTAGAAAACCCGATTGTGCAAGCAATTTCATTTGTAGGATCGACACCAGTTGCCAAATATATTTATGAAACAGGCTCGAAATACGGTAAACGTGTTACCGCACTTGGTGGAGGGAAAAACAATATGGTTGTGATGCCTGATGCAGATCTTGACCAGGTAGCAAATGCATTTATCGGGGCAGCTTATGGAGCAGCCTCTCAGCGTTGTATGGCCATTTCTACGATTATGCCTGTTGGAAAGGATACAGCAGATCGTCTTGTTGAAATCTTAAAGGAGAAAATCGCTAATTTGAAGGTAGGTTCATATACAGATCCAGAGACAGATTTTGGGCCTGTCATTTCACAGCAATCGAAAGAAGCGATTATTGCGGCTATCGAACGAGGTGAGTCTGAAGGTGCAACAGTTATTTGTGATGGTCGCGAACTTGATATTGTCAAAGAGTCAAAAGGATTCTTTGTAGGACCAACTTTGCTAGACAACGTAAAACCAGGCATGGAAATTTATGATCAAGAAATATTTGGTCCAGCTCGAAATGTTGTACGTGTTGATTCCTTGGACGAAGCCATCCAACTTATTAATAAGCATGAACTTGGAAATGGGGTCACAATCTTTACGAATGATGGTTTAGCAGCCCGTAAATTTACAACAGAAATCGATGTTGGTATGGTGGGCGTGAATGTACCAATTCCTATTCCAGTTGGTTACCATAACTTTGCTGGATTTAAAGGTTCTCGCTTTGGAGAAGGCCATATGTTTGGTCCAGATCAAGCACGCTTCTTCACAAAAACAAAAACAATATCAGAACGTTGGATGACAGGTCAGGCATCGACAGCATCTACGTTTGCATTCCCAAGTAATAACGACTAATACAAATGAAGAGCTGTATTCGTTTACAGCTCTTTTTAAATGGCTCAAATCCTAGGTAAGATCCTTTATTCTCAGGAGGGATTGCATGAAAGGAAAAACAGTTTTTATTACTGGAGCAGCTCGTGGTATCGGGTTATCCATGGCATTAGCGTTTGCTGAGCAGGGAGCGAATGTAGTGATAACAGATATAAATGAACAGCTTTTAGCAGAGGCAATTAAGCATAATCCGCAATTAACTGCATACACATGCGATGTTACAAATGAACAGGCAATATGTGATGCGATTGACTTTACTGTTAAAAATTTTAAGACAATAGATGTTTTAATCAACAACGCAGGGTTTCAGCATGTTTCTCTTATAGAGGATTTCGCGACAGAAATCTTCGAATCCATGCAAAAAGTGATGCTTGTTGCGCCTTTTATAGCGATGAAATATGTCTTACCACATATGAAGAAAAATAAGTATGGACGCATTATTAATATGGCATCTATTAATGGCGTTATTGGGTTTGCAGGTAAAGCTGGATACAATGCCGCAAAACATGGGCTTGTCGGTTTAACGAAAGTGGCTGCACTAGAGGTTGCAACTAAGGGGATAACCGTGAATGCTATTTGTCCAGGGTATGTCGATACAGAGTTAGTGCGTAATCAGTTTACGGATTTGGCAAAGACAAGGGGAATTCAAGTAGAAGAAGTGCTTGAGCAGGTGCTATATCCACTCATCCCTCAAAAACGCTTACTAGATGTATCGGAAGTTACAGGACTTGCGCTTTACTTAGCTAGTGATATGGCAAAGGGTATAACAGGTCAAGCAATACTTTTGGATGGCGGTTATACAGCACAATAGCTTAGGAGGGATAAATATGATTCAAACAAAAACAATCTATACAGTTCATTCACCAGGAACAATCGTTTATGGACGAGATTCTTTTGAAGAAGTAGGCGTATATGCAAAAAAATTAGGGACTAAGGCTCTTATCATTAGTGATCCGATCATGGAACGCTTAGGCTTTGTTAATCAATGTAGCACATTCTTAAGAGACAATGGATTGGAAACGTTTTCTTATTTAGGCGTAACAACGGAACCAGTGGATACGTATGTAGCGGAGGGGCTTCATATTTTACAGTCTGAGGGTTGTGATCTTATTATTTCCGTCGGTGGCGGGAGCTGTATCGATACAGGGAAAGCTATCGCAGTAGTCGCAACGAATGGTGGTTATATTGGCGATTATATGAAGATGGCAAAAATTGCAGAGCAAGCACCGATTCCACATATCGCAATACCGACAACAGCGGGAACTGGCTCAGAAGCAACAGATGCAACCGTCATTACTAATACGAATAATGAAGTAAAAATGATGATTAAGCAGCCCGCATTTATGCCAAACATAGCTATTGTTGACCCGATTTTAACGGTTACATCTCCACCATCTATCACTGCGGCGACTGGTATCGATGCGTTAAGTCATGCCATTGAAAGTTATTTATCTCGTTTAGCACATCCGTACTCGAATGCCCTTGCATTATCAGCTATGGAGCTAATTGTTAATAATATTTTAAAAGTTTATGAGCAAGGTAACAATATTGATGCGCGGGAAGCGATGTCACTAGGCTCAATGCAAGCAGGTCTTTCATTCTCAAATGCTTCTGTCGCTTTAGTACATGGCATGTCTCGTCCAATAGGAGCGCTATTCCATGTACCACATTGAATTTCAAATGCCATGCTTCTCCCGGCAGTATTAGAATTTTCAAAGGATACTTGTGTCGATCGGCTAGCGGATCTCGGTAAGTTTTTCAATAAAGATAATGAACTGTTATCTCAAGAAGAGCTTGCCGATTTAGCTATTGTTTCTATAAAGGAAATGTGCAAGAAGATGGATATAGGTAATTTAAAACAATGGGGAATTGATGAAAAAGCGTTTTACGATGCTATTCCGAAAATGGCAACTGATGCAATTGCCAGCGGTAGCCCCGGAAATAACCCTAAAGTTCCAACCCAAGAAGAGTTAATGGAGCTTTATAAAATTGCTTACCATTATGAGTTTTAGGAATTCGAAATGAGACTGTCTAAAATAGAGTTACAAATTCATATGTAATTTGTAACTCTATTTTTTTATTGATTAGGAAAAATATTCCAATCCGTTAATGGATGTGTTATAAAGGAAGCTACTAGAGCGAGTAATCAAGGTTAATGGGGGGGAATACTCGCGCGGGACAGTGAGATACCCGCGGAAGAAGAGCAAATACTCGTGCTTAAAGGTGAAATACCCGCGGAAGAGAAGAGAATACCCGCGCGTAGGTGAAATACCCGCGGAAGAGAAGAAAATACCCGCGCTTAGCGGTGAAATACCCGCGGAAGGGAAGCGAATACCCGCGCTTAGCGGTGAAATACCCGCGGAAGAGGAGAGAATACCCGCGCTTAGCGGTGAAATACCCGCGGAAGAGAAGAGAATACCCGCGCGTAGGTGAAATACTTGCGGAAGAGGAGAGAATACCCGCGCTTAGCGGTGAAATACTCGCGGAAGAGAAGAGAATACCCGCGCGTAGGTGAAATACCCGCGGAAGAGGAGAGAATACCCGCGCGTAGGTGAAATACTCGCGGAAGAGGAGAGAATACCCGCGCTTAGAGGTGAAATACCCGCGCTTAGCGGTGAAATACCCGCGGAAGAAAAGCAAATACCCGCGCGCAACAATAAAATACCCGCGAATACCCTGCAACATAAGAATCCCAGCTAGAAGAACCTTTCAATCTTGCATCCTCTCCATAGGTTTGTAGAATTAATATGACATATTCAAGAAAATATAGTAATATTTAAGTGAATCATCATTCATTTTTACAAAGGGGGAAATTGTATGTTGCAGGGGAAAACAATTATTATTACTGGTGGATCTAGTGGAATGGGGCTTTATATGGCGAAGCAATTCGTTGCTGAAGGGGCAAATGTTGTCATTACAGGTCGTAATGAGGAGCGGCTAGCAGAGGCGAAAGCTTTTATTTTAGAGGCGGGAAAAACGATTGAAACATTTCAAATGGATGTTCGCGTGCCTGAGCATGCGGAGGCGATGCTAGCATTTGCTGTTGAAAAGTTTGGACAGGTTGATGGGCTTGTGAATAATGCAGCTGGTAATTTTATTGTGCGTGCAGAGGATTTATCTCCTAATGGTTGGAAGGCTGTTGTTGATATCGTTTTAAATGGGACATTCTTTTGTTCTTCTACGGTCGGTAAGTATTGGATCCAAAATAATATTAAAGGTTCTATTCTTAATATGGTTGCAACTTACGCATGGAATGCAGGTGCTGGTGTTGTTCATTCGGCAGCAGCGAAAGCAGGTGTATTGTCATTGACTCGAACGTTAGCTGTTGAATGGGGGAAACAATATGGCGTTCGAGTAAATGCAATTGCTCCAGGTCCAATTGAGCGTACAGGTGGTGCAGATAAGCTTTGGGAGTCAGAGGCTGCAGCGGCTCGTACATTGGACTCTGTTCCGTTAGGTCGTACAGGTACGCCTGAAGAAATTGCTGATTTAGCAACATTTATGATGTCTGATAAAGCAAGATATATGAATGGGGAATGTGTGACACTTGATGGTGGGCAATGGCTCAATCAGTATCCATTCTAAAATAAATATTTTTGCATAATGGAGAGCTGGATTGACGCATACTAAGGGCAAAGAAAGGAGTTTTGCCGATGGGTATGTGGTTAATACCGGCTCTTATTGCCATTACGATTATCTCTGCTATTTCGCTTGTGTCAACGCTGAAGATTGCCAAAATGACGTCTCAGCGGAAATCGGAAAATGATACGCCGATTTCAGAAACCGTTGAAGATTATTCGACGATGCTCAACCCGATTGTCTGGGTATATATCATTTTTTTACTCTTTTTAGGGATAATGATTTTTTATTATTGGAGTAAGTACGGTTATTAAAAAGATTTTTTTCTTCATTCAGCTCATATTTTTAAATATAGCTGAATGAAGATATTTCCATTTCTCTCAGGTGAAACCTTCTTTATATATGCACTTTCGATACTTAGTTTTGTTTCAAATTGCTAAAATATTCGTTGCTAATAAAAAACTCTTCTCGGCCTTGTCGTGGTCATATAAGGAAAAGTTATGATATGATAAAAGGGAAGCATCCTGTTCTGCAAAGCGGGGACAGAAAAGGAGAAGAAGTTCATGATTTCAACTAACAGCAAAGACTTATTAGCAATGCCAATTAGTGATTTTATTATTTCATCTGAAAAGGTTGCGCATGTACAAAGTGGAAATAGTGCGGAACATGCACTCCTAGTACTGACACGTACAGGGTATTCTTCGATACCTGTTTTAGATTTGAAATATCGACTTCAAGGTTTACTAAGTATGAAAATGATTACTGAATCTATTCTTGGACTAGAACATATTGAGTATGAAAAGCTACCTGATATTAAAGTGGATACGATAATGGATAAAGATATCGCTGTATTGAAATTGACGGATACTTTTCAGCGGGCTCTAGACTTAGTAATTAACCACGCCTTTTTATGTGTTGTGGACGAAGATGGAACATTTGCCGGAATTTTAACGAGACGAGTTATTCTAAAGCAATTGAAAAAATATATTTATCAAAAAGAGTAGTAGTTTAAGAGGGGACTCAGATGAAAATCATGAGGCCCTCTTTGCTTGTAACGGAGGTTTACTGATTGATGGCAACGGAGGCTGAAATTTTAAAAGTACTAGCAGAGGAACGTAATATGCGTAAAGCAGCAGAACGTTTATTTTTATCGCAACCGGCGCTTTCTCAAAGGCTTCAAACTATTGAAAAAGACTGGGGCACGCAATTATTTATTCGTTCGCAAAAAGGACTTACGGCGACACCTGCTGGAGAGCTTATTATTGCCTATGCAACAGAAATGCTCAGCAAAAAAGAAGAGATTTATGAAACAATCCAGTCATTAACGACGAAAGTAAACGGGACATTGAAAATTGCTTGTGCATCGATTGTCGGACAAAACTGGCTTCCGATAATATTAAAGGATTTTGTATCGAAATATCCTGATGCAAAAATTTCTCTTATGACCGGCTGGAGCTCTGAAATTGTAAAAGCACTTTATGAGGGTGAGGCTCATGTAGGGATTGTGCGTGGGCAGGTTGATTGGAAAGGGGAAAAGATTCATCTTTTCCGTGACACCCTTTATTTAGTCGATAAAGAGTTAAAAACGATAGAAGATGTGTTGACGACAGATCGACCTTTTATTCAATTTAAAAGTGATTCCAATTACTATCAGGAAATTCAACAATGGTGGCGTCAGCATTTCGCTTCAAATCCACGAAAACAAATTTTAGTTGATCAGATTGAAATTTGTAAGCAAATGGCATTGAATGGTATCGGTTACGCTATCTTACCTTCAATAACGTTAAATGACAATGATGGTATTAATAAAATTGCATTAACTAATAATGAAAAAGAATTTGGTATAACGCGTGATACTTGGTTAATTGGCTATGAATCTTCATTTGAGTTACGACAAGTAGAGGCGTTTGTAGAGGTAGTGCAAGACCATGCACGATGTTTGTTTGATTATACGAAATAAGAATACTATCAAGGCAGTCCCAAGTGATTATTTTCACTAGGGGCTGCTTTTTTTATTGGTATTAACGTCCATAAAAAATCCCACTGATTAAAGCTTCACTCTATAAAAAATTTCTTGAGCCTATTACGTTAGGTTTCGATTTGTTAAAAACATATGCCATGTATAAGTTGATTGGAGTGGAGGCTGGGCGACTCCTCGGAGATCAGCGATATAGAGGAACGAAGGCTAAAAGCATCACGTCCTGTGATAACGCCTTCGTGACCAACATCGTGCTGTTGCTGTCGCTGCGCTTTCGCACAACCAAAACCAAAACCCTCTGCTGTCGCTACGTTGCACTCACGCTTTCGCGCAAAAGGCATCTGTTGGCCCGAGACCCTGGAGCGAGCTTTGCGAGTGAAGCGGCTCATCGGACGTCCCCAGGAAGCTCTGCTCTGCGCGAAAGCGAAGCGTCAGCGGCAAATGTTTTAACTGTGCGAAAGCAAAGCGACAGCAACAACAAAGCGCCCAGTCGGAACGGAAATCAACCCCACGTTTTGATAATTAACTAATTCTTAAGAGTTTATGAATATTCATGAAGATGTCATAAGAAATGAAACAAAGTGCAATAAAAAACGTATAATTATTTAACCATCAATTTACATAAAAGGGGCTGAGTTTTTGAAGAAAACGAATATTACGGTATTCATACTACTATTCATGTTTGTTATTAGCCTTATTCTTCCTGTGGAGCAGGCAAGTGCTACTGCAACTGCTAGGTTAGAGGTACAGGCTAAAGTAGGGATTGCAGGTAAGGCTAAATACCAATCAGTTGTGCCGCTTCAAGTAACAGTAAAAAATATAGGTGCAGATTTTTCTGGAGATATGGTCATCAATGCTTCTGGCACCTATCAAGCTACAACAGCGAAAGTGCTTCCAATAGATATAGCGGCAGGAGAAGAAAAAACATTTGATATATATCTAGATGGTATCGATAACTATAATTACTCGAATTCAGATGTGTTTGCATTTTTTGAAGGGGGCATAGAAAAGGGAAAAAAGGTTGCCTATAAAGGAACAAAGCAGCTACAAAGTAATCTTTTAGATCCTTCAGCCGTTTTTATTTATACATTAACGGATAATAGTGATCGCTTATCAGCATTTTTGCGCCTTTCTCAATTTGCTTCTCAAAATAATGTTGAAGTGTTCAATTTAAAGCAAATGAAGGATTACACATTGCCAGAGGATACAGAAGGGTTTGCAATGGCGAATGTTATCGTCATCGATGAAATTGCAAGTGCTGATTTATCCCAAAAGCAACAAGAGTCTTTACTAAAATGGGTACAGAATGGTGGAACATTATTAATAGGTGCTACTGATCAAGTAAATGCAACAGCAGCTATTTTTAAGGATTATTTACCACTAACTTTATCACAACAAATGACATCGGTTTCTGCAGATAGCCTATCGAAATTATCAGGCGGAGGGGCTTTTACACAGCCTATTTCTATTTATGAAGCCACTGAAAATCAAGGAAGTATTCCTGTATTAGCAGAAAACAATAAGATTTTAGCGTCTAAGAAAAATGTGGGCAGTGGAGAAATTATTCAAACAACGTTTTCTTTAGGGGACCAACCACTTTCGTCTATGGATGGTTATCCATCATTAGTGGCGAAATTGATAAATATTCAAAAGATGTCACAACAAATGGTTCATGGACAGTCGTCGCTGGAGCAAATTTCAAATGACTTGCGTTATATGAATGAATTATTCCCTTCGTTTGAAGTATCTGTTAGCTATATGCTCATTGTTATCATTTTATATATTTTAATAATCGGACCTATTTTATATTTCATTTTAAAGAAAATAGACAAACGTGAGCATGCATGGTGGATCATTCCCGCGATATCCATTGTGTTATCTATTGCTTTATTTATTGTTGGTGCAAAAGATCGAATTGGGCAACCGCAAATTCAACAATCTGCATTTTATAAAGTAAATGAAGATAGTAGTTTAAATGGTTACTACGTAGAGTCCATTTTAACAAATCGTAGTGGTGATTTTGTTGTGAATACAGATAAGAATTCAAGTGCATTCGCGCTGCGAAATTCTAATGATTTCGCAGGGACAATAGAGGATTTACATGAAATATCCTATATTAAGGAAAATGCCAATGGTTCAACGCTGACACTACGTGATTTAAGTTATTGGTCTATTCAGTCGTTTGCAGGGAAAACGGCGGCACAAAATATTGGCAAAATGGATATCGATATTACGTTAAATAATGAAAAGCTGACTGGGACTATTAAGAATAATTTCCCGTTTGCCTTAAAGGACGTTACGTTAATCTCTGGCATTAAAGAAGTTAAACTTGGCGACATTGCAGCGAACGGTACTCTTAAAGTTGATAAGGAGCTAAAAGCAACAGTTCTTCAAAAACCATCTGATTTTACTAATTACAATTACAGTAATTATCCAACGAAGAAGGAAGAAGTGAATCCTGCTCGTATCGAGTCAATGAAAACTATGGCATTACCGCTTGTAGAAAAAGAGAAAAAGCCTGTCATTACAGCATGGGCCGATCAAGCTATAGCTGGGGTTGAGTTGGAAACAGGTGCGGATATGTCTCCGCTTACTTATTTGGTTCAGCCATTTGATGGCAAAATAGAGCTATCGGGTCCATTTACAATGAAGCGTAATAACTTTACGTACTCAGTAAGCCCACTATCTCCTAATTCGAATTATGACAAAATTGATGAGCAGTTAAATAGTTGGTATTTGTCAAATGGTTCATATGAAGTATCCATCGCGATGCCAGATCATTTTATGAATTCAGTTCAAACATTAAACGAATTGACGATTTCGAATAAGGATAGTAATCGTATGCAGCTATCGATTTGGAATAACGAGACGAAAACTTATGAGCCGTTGGTAGATACGAAACAGGTGTTCACAGATAACATAAAAAAATACTTCAATAATAATGGTGAATTGTTGATTGAGGTTAAATTCGGACCAGATCAAACGGGTGAGCAAACGAAATTACCAGATGTAGAGCTGAAGGGAGTGGCGAAATAATGATTGAAATTCGTGATTTAACGAAAAGATATGGCTCCTTTACGGCACTAGATCATTTGAATCTATCTTTGGAGGAAGGGGTTGTCTTTGGTTTTGTAGGTGCCAACGGGGCAGGTAAATCGACTACATTTTCGATTTTAGCAACGTTGCTGTCTCCAACTTCGGGTGATGCTTTTATTAATGGAAAGAGCGTTATTAAGGAACCAAAGGAAGTACGAAAACTAATTGGTTATATGCCAGATTTCTTTGGCGTCTACGATCAACTAAAAGTAGACGAATACTTAGACTTTTACGGTGCCAGCTACGGCATTGGGGCAGCTGAACGAAAAGTACTAATTCCACAGCTGCTAGAGCTAGTAAATTTAACAAATAAACGGTATGACTATGTTGATTTGCTATCACGAGGGATGAAGCAGCGTTTATGTTTAGCACGTGCTCTTATCCACGATCCTAAAGTATTAATTTTAGATGAACCTGCATCAGGTTTGGATCCACGTGCACGAGTAGAAATGCGTGATATTTTACGGAATTTAAAATCTATGGGAAAAACGATTTTAATCTCCTCACATATTTTGCCTGAGCTTGCAGAAATGTGCGATGAAATCGGCGTGATCGATAATGGTAAGCTTATCGCGCATGGCAATGTAGCTTCCATTCAAGCACAGCTACAGGGGGAGAAGCGTATCGTAGTTAAAGTAACGGATTGTTTAAACGAGGTACGTGCATTTTTGGAGGAGGATCCACTAATCTCCTCTATAGATGTAATAGAGAATCGCTTAGAGATAGCCTTTAACTACCGTGGAACAGATGCGGATCAGGTAGCATTGTTGAAAAAAGCTATACTTGCGAATTTACCTATATATGCGTTAAGCGAAGAGGAAAAAGATTTAGAGGATGTCTTTATGGCTATTACGAAGGGAGCGGACAATCAATGATGGAACGATTTTATAATCCGGTATTCGTAAAAGAATTGAAGTTGCGCTTCCGTTCTTTTAAAAGCTTTTCAGGGTTAATGTTTTATTTAGCGGTTATTTGTATTTTTATCGCAGGGTTTTTGCTTATAACAACTGGTTTTACAGGCAAAGGTTTCTTCAAACCAGAAACAAGCTTTATGATGTTTGCGGTATTAACAATACTACAAATGGCTCTTGTTCTTTTCATTACACCAAGCTTAACGGCCGGTGCAATAAGTAGCGAAAGGGAAAAGCAAACATTAAATATTTTACTAACAACGACACAAAGCTCTACTCAAATCATCGTTGGAAAATTATTATCCTCGGTAGCATTTTTAGTATTGATGCTGATCGCAGGATTACCATTATATAGTTTAGTATTTTTATTTGGTGGCGTATCGCCATCTCAATTAATCTCGATATTTTTATTTTATTTATTAACAGTCGTAGCAATTGGTAGTATTGGTGTTATGTTTTCAACGATTACAAAGCGAACAATTGTTGCGATGATTTCTACGTATGGTTCGATCATCTTTTTAGGTGGCATTACAGCGTTTTTCTTCTTTTTAACAGTGGCCTTCCATCAAATGGGGAATACAGCCTTAGGTACTACGACTTCTTATATGGCTTACTTTTGGGCTTCTATTAACCCAGGTGCATTAATGCTTACACTTACTTCGTCATCTATGGGCGATGCATTAGCACAGGTTTCGGGAGTGGAATTACCTGTATGGATTAGTTATTTAATAGTCTATTTATTGATTATTGTTTTTTGTTTAACCATTGCGATTAAAAAATTACGCGCCAATATGAAAAGCAACCGATAAGGAGGGAATCTTATGGAGCATCGTAAGAAATTACGAAAATATATTCAACGTGCTAAGACGAGTTTAACGGTAGAACGAAGCATTCCAATTGCACAGTACGGCTTGTTTTTTGCATTGCTTTCGAGTGCTTCCCTCTTCCTCGTTTCAAGACTCTTTGTTTGGCCGTATTATCGCCAAACAGCTCTTACTACCTTTATCGTTGTCATACTAGCAACTGTACTATTTATGTGGTGGAAGCGTGTAAAGGAAAAGGCAGCATTGCATACACTGGATGATTATTTTTCTCACAATGAGCTAGTGACAGCCTTATCATTCGAGGATGATAAGGACCCACTCGTTCAATCTTTACGAACGAAAGCAGTAGAAAACGTTGAAAAGGCGTTTGCTGACTTTAAGGCTCGAAAGAAAAACTTGTTCCGTCCAAAAGCGTTGATTGGGTTGTTTGGAACAGCTGCTGTACTAGCAATTCTTTATATGTTCCCTGCAGCTACACAAATTGAAGCAATTGAAGTAGAAAAAGAAAAAGCTGTCATTGAGGACGTTAAGAAGGAAGTTGCTAAATTAGAGAAAAAAGCAGAAACAAAAGAAGTGAAAGAGCAATTAAAAGAATTGCAAAATACGTTAAAAGAGGCAGAGACAGCTGAAGAAGCATTACGTGAAGTCGTGAAAAAGCAAAAGGAACTTGCTTTAAAGGAACAACAATTAAAAGATAAGCAAACGGCTAGTAAGGATGGCGCTTCTGACGAGCAAGGCTTATCGAAGGAAGAAGTGGAGCAATTGAAAGAGCTTGCCCAAATGCAGCAGGAGCTGACGCAAAATGCCAATGCTACTCAGACAGCTATGAGCAAGCTTGGGAAGCCTGCAAGTAATTCCTTACAAAATGCTATTGCGAGTGCCGATACTGGCAATAACAATCAGCAAAACAATGCTAATTCAAATCAAAATCAACAGTCTTCAGCGAATTCACAGCCAAGTAATCAACAAGGTCAAACAGGGCAACAGGGGAATTCACAAAACGGTTCGCAACAGGCTAGTGGCCAAGGTCAGGGACAAGGATCGAGTCAAAGCAATCAACAAGGAAAAGGTCAAGGTCAAGGGAACGGTCAAGGGAACGGTCAAGGGAACGGTCAAGGGAACGGTCAAGGGAACGGCCAAGGCCAAGGTCAAGGCCAAGGTCAAGGTCAGGGCAATGGTTCTGGTTCAGCAGGTGGTAGCGGTATAGGCACAGGGCAGGGTGGTCGCGATTTATTAACGACACCGAAACGAGTTGGTGGCTCTAGTCAGACATCGGTTGATAGTGGGGCATTAGGCGAAGGATCACATGTTTCAGAGCAACAAGGAAATGGTCCCATTACTAAAGGTTCGATCCGTCCATATGAGGAAGTTATAGGCTCCTATAAAGATAGCTATTTAGAAAGCTCAGAGCGTTTACAATTACCGAAGGATTTACAAAAAGTCGTGCAATCTTATTTCACGTCAATTGAGTCTCAGTAGGAGGAAAAGAAATGGCATTTACAGAGCAACAATATGTTGAAATGAGTAAGCAATTACTACAAGTAAAGGAAGAAATTCATCGCTTTATCGTCGGGCAAGAGGAAGCAATTGATTATACATTATACGCAGTGCTTGCTGATGGGCATGCATTATTAGAGGGCCTACCGGGTTTAGGGAAAACCATGTTAATCCGTACAATTTCTGAAGTGCTAGATTTATCATTTTCGCGAATTCAATTTACACCAGACTTAATGCCAGCGGATATTACAGGGACAAGTATGATTGAGCGCACATCTGATGGTAAGCAGCAATTTACGTTCCAGCAAGGTCCGATTTTTAGCCAAATGGTATTAGCGGATGAGATTAACCGAGCAACACCAAAAACACAAAGTGCATTGCTTGAAGCAATGGGTGAAAAAACGGTAACAATTTTGGGAGATACGAAGAAAATGGCACGACCATTCTTCGTTTTAGCAACACAAAACCCGATTGAGATGGAAGGAACTTACCCTTTACCAGAGGCGCAAATGGACCGTTTCCTATGTAAAATTCTTGTGCCGTACCCTGAGAAAAGTGAGCTAATGGAAATTATGAAGCGGACAACAGGCGCTACGGAAATTGGTTTACAAAAGATCATGAATACGGAAGCTCTTATTGAAGCGCAGCAAATGGTGAAGGAAGTACTTGTTGCTGATGAAAT
The DNA here is from genome assembly GCF_058791335.1 of Lysinibacillus sp. EB271-A1-10B. Taxonomy (NCBI): domain Bacteria; kingdom Bacillati; phylum Bacillota; class Bacilli; order Caryophanales; family Bacillaceae; genus Lysinibacillus; species Lysinibacillus sp. EB271-A1-10B. The sequence continues at coordinate 469,007 of NZ_JBYTDL010000001.1, read as the reverse complement.
GCTCGAATTTGCGACGGACCTTGTTGTGGCTACACATCCTGAGAGAGTAGATGCCATTGATGAGGTCAAGCAATATGCGATGTATGGTAGCGGCCCTCGAGGTTTACAAAGTTTAATTAAATTAGCGAAGGCAAGGGCGCTTATGAACGGACGTTTCCACGTTTCTGTAGCAGATATTAAATCTGTGGCGAAGCCGGTGTTACGCCATCGTATGCTGTTGAATTATGAAGGGGAGGCTTCAGGTAAAACAGCAGACGATGTGATTGATGTCATTTTAGAAAAAGTGCAGCAAGGTGTTAATAGGTGACACAAAAACTATTATTGCCCGAGGACTGGCTAGCGAAAATCAGCCGCTTCCAAGTAGCGACGGCCTCCAAATTACGTGGGCAACACAAGGGCTCGCACCGTTCGCAACGCTTCGGGGCATCGCTCGATTTTTCCGATTTTCGTGAATATCATTTAGGAGATGATGTGCGTCAGGTAGATTGGAATGTCTTTGCGAGAACGGATAAATACTTCATTAAACGTTTTTTAGATGAACAAGAGATGCGTGTTCACATTTTACTAGATACAACTAAATCTATGGGCGATCAAGCAAAATGGACGTTTGCCCGACAAATTGTCGCCTCACTTGGTCTAATGGTGCTCGGTCGCGATGATCGCTTATCATTTTCTTTTGTACAGGATGAGGTGAAGCCACCATTTCGTCGTAAAGGTGCCATGTATCGTCGTGCCTTTTTACAGGTAGTCACAGACATAGAGCAAGCAACTTATACAAATAGCTTCGCAGAGGGAGCATTAAAAGCATTGCCTAAGGATAGTACAGTACTATTTATTGTGACGGACGGACTGGAGCCAATCAAGGAATGGGAGCAACTTTTAAAAAGGCTACCACGTTTTGCGGGGGATGTGCGTATTTTGCAAATAGTTACGCAAGAAGAACTATCACCAGAATATAAAGGTGATGTGCGCTTACTCGACCGTGAAACAGGCAGAGATGTAAATGTTACGATGTCTTCTAAAGTTCTAGACACATATTTGGCAAGACGTTTATTACATGAAGAGGAATTTGAGGCAATTTGTCGGCGTTTCGGTGTTCGACAATTACAGCTTAAAGTAGAAGATGGATTACAACATGCGATCTTTCAACAATTATTAAAAGCACATTGGATTAGGTGAGGTGAGCCGTATTGGGCTTTAGTCAAATAATTTTTAGCTGGACGGCCATCATCCCGGTCATTGTCCTTCTATATTATTTCTTTCGAAAAAAATATACCGATCAAACCGTATCCTCCACACTTTTTTGGTCAGAAATTATGCAAGAAACACGTGTATCACCATACTTAAAACATCTTCAAAAAAATGCACTGCTTTATTTACAACTGCTAGCACTTCTTTTACTTGTACTGGCATTAATGAATCCTTACGTTAAAAAGTCAACAATTGTTGGCGCGCAGACAATTTTCATTGTAGACACGTCTGCAACAATGTTAGCGGGGAAAGGGCAGTCAACATTTGACACACAGAAAAAAGAAATGCTGTCATTGGTTAAGGAGCTTGATGGAAGACCCATGACACTCATTACAACAGGTAATACGCCAAAAGCTCTATTACAGCAAGAAACAAATACAAAAGATATTGAAAAAGCTATTCAAGAACTACAGGTAACCTATGAAACAGCTCAAATGAATAAAGCTCTTGATGTGGCACAGGCTTTTGTCAGTAATACACCAACATCTATTTATGTCTTTACAGATTCGCTCGATAAAAAGCAATTACCGATGGAAAAAGATACGGTGAAGTGGATTATAAAAGGAGCTGCGAAGGATTTAACAAATATCGCAATTACCCGTTTTGCTGCTACTACAGATGGTCAATCTGCAGTGTCGCTTGTACAGTTACAAAATGATACGGACCAAGAACAACATGTGACTCTTTCGATAGAAAATGTTAAAGGTAAGGAGTTAGTTTCAGAAAGTATCTTATTGCCTCCAAAAGAAGCTGTAACAAAAACATTTAAAGACTTACCGTTAGAAGATACTATGACGGCCAGCATAGATGCTAAGGACGATTACGCAGTTGATAATTCACAAACTGTATTGTTACAAACAGCGACTTCAAAAGTAGTTGTTGATCAAAGTATGCATCAACTTATTCAAAAAGGTTTTCAAACGATTAATAGTAGCGTAAAAATTGTTCCATCTTCACAAGTAGCCGACAATAAGGATGCCACTATTGTGACAAATCAGACGGCGCTTCTCGAAAAGATAGACAAGCCAATTGTATTATTTGGACGGGATGACGTAGAGAAGGTTGAAGCTACTGGGGAAATAGGGACAACAAGTCATGCATTGTTTGCATTTAGTGAACTAAAAGACATTTATGTCAGTGCTATATATCCTGGGTTCGATGGCTATAAAACAATTGCATCGATTGGAGAACAGCCATTTATCCAGCGTTCACCAGAAGGAGATATTGTTGTATTAGCGGATATTGCTGATACAGATTGGCCGCTACATCCTTCATTCCCATTATTTTTATGGAGTGCTGAACAGCAGCTTTCAGAATCGATTGGTTCGCTCGGTATTTTTACACCAAATGAACAACGAGCAGTTGCTTTAGCGCAAGGTGATTGGAGTGTATATTCGCAAGATGATGAGTTCTTATCGTCCGTTACGAATGGATTATTAACAGCTCCAATGAAGCCGGGAATTTATACAGCGCGCTCAAATGATGAAGAAAAGCGCTTTATTGTACAGCTTCAAGCGCAGGAGCGTGTGATTGAAAAAGGAACAAGCTATACGCTTGGAGAGCTTCAGGACAATGGGAAGAAGGAAATATCGAAAACCTCGTTCATACCTTGGCTGATTCTTATAATCTTAGTATTACTTGTTGTAGAGTGGGAGGTGCAACGACGTCGTGGATTTACGAATTGATATGCCATTAACATTGTTGCTTTTACTTCCGTTACTCGTGTATTTTGGATGGACCTATTGGCGTGAGCGTCAGCGACTTAAAAAAAGTCATATCGTCGTTCTAGGTATCCGTATAGTAGCAATATGCTGCTTAGTTTTTGCACTAGCTGGTCCCTATATTTTATTGCCCGTAAAAGAAGAACAAGTATTATTTTTAGTTGACCGTTCTGCTTCAATGAATGGTACAGATGATGAGATGGTCAATTTTATAGCGGAAAGTTTACAGTCGAAAAAAGATGAACAACTTGCCGGAATTTATTCGTTTTCATCGACATTACAAACGGAAGCTATGTTATCGAACTCTTTAAAGGAAGTACCGAAGTTTACAACTATAAAAGCAACAGATCAAACAAATATCGAACAGAGTCTACAGCTCGCTTCAGGTATTGTAGATCCGAAAAAAGCAACGAGGCTTGTGCTCTTAACGGATGGCAATGAAACAAAAGGAAATGCCTTAGAATTTGCATCAAAGTTTAAAGGATCGAATAGTAGTGTTGATGTAGTGACATTTAACAAACCTGTTGCTAAGGATGTATCTCTGAAAAGCTTTGTAACACCACAAGTTGCTTATGCAGGTGAACAGCAGCAGCTAGTCACTGAAATAAATGCAACTGTAGCAGAACGAGGTGAGCTCTTATTATACGAAAATGATCAGCTCATCCATCGTGAGACAGTGGAGCTTGCAGAAGGTTCAAATATTTTTACGTATAAACATACAGCAACGGCTGAAGGGCTTGTAAAATATGAAGCACTCGTGCAGGTCGATCAAGATGCGATTTTAGAAAATAATAAATTAACGAGCGTCACGATGGTGCAAAGTGAACCACATTTACTAATTGTTAATGGCTATGAAACACCATCACCAATCGCAGCAGCACTTGGCAATCAACCCATTTCCTATGATGTGGTAGATGCTAAAAGTTTACCAAATGAGCTTTCTAGTTATTTACAATACAATGCAATCATTTTTGATAATGTGCCAGGCCATTTAGTAGGCGAGGCAAAAATGACTGTCATTGAGCAAGCGGTGAAAAATTTTGGTGTCGGTTTTACAATGGTCGGTGGCGAAAATAGCTTTGGCTTAGGCGGTTATTTTAAAACACCAATTGAAACTTTACTACCTGTTGAAATGGAGATTAAAGGTAAGGAGCAATTACCATCATTAGGGCTAGCAATCGTACTTGACCGTTCTGGAAGTATGTCTGGAGCAAAGCTAGAGCTTGCTAAGGAGGCTGCCGCTCGTTCCGTTGAAATGCTACGAGATGAGGATACGCTTGGGTTTATTGCCTTTGATGACCGACCTTGGGAAATTATTGAGACTGGGCCAGTTGGCAATAAGGAAGAAGCTGTAGATACGATTTTATCTGTAACGCCAGGCGGGGGTACTGAAATATATGGTTCACTTGCTAAAGCCTATGAAAATCTAGCAAATTTAAAGCTGCAGCGTAAGCATATTATTTTATTAACAGATGGACAGTCACAGTCGGGTAACTATGAAGACCTAATTGCACAAGGAAAAGAAAATGGCACGACACTATCAACAGTTGCAATTGGTCAAGATGCAGATGCTAACTTACTTGAAGCACTCAGTGAGATGGGGAGTGGGCGTTTTTACGATGTTGTTGATGAGCAGGCGATTCCCTCTATTTTATCTCGTGAAACTGCTATGATTTCACGCACATATATTGAAGATAACCCATTTTACCCAACGATATTTAATGCATCTGGCTGGAATACGCTATTTACAAATGGGGTACCTAAAATGAATGCTTATATAGGTACGACAGCAAAGCAGGGGGCCACTGTTATCGCAGAAAGTGAGAAGGAAGATCCCGTACTTGCAGAATGGCAATATGGCCTTGGCAAAACTTATGCCTTTACGTCTGATTCGACAGGAAAATGGACGGGAGACTGGGCAAGATGGCAAAATTGGGGTGCATTTTGGCAAACGCTTATTTCAAAAATGCTACCAAGTTATAACGATGTTGCCTACGATGTACGTTTAGAATCAGACGGCTCATTTGTCATTACTGACCCAACAAATGAAGCGGCATTTTTAGATATTGTTGCTGTCAATGAAGCGGGTGAAGAATTTGAAACACAGCTTGAGACAATTTCAGCATCACAAGTTCGAGCAGTCGTACAAGCAGAACCAGGACTCATCTTCTTCCGTATTGCCGATGAAGAACAAGCTATTTACCAGGCTGGCTTAAGTGTACCTTATAGTGCTGAATATGAATTACGTCCGGTGAACGATAAGCTAGTCAAAGAACTAACAAAGCAAACAGGCGGCTCTGTTTTGAAAGAACCGAGCGAAGTATTCCGTGAATTTACTAAAAAAGGAGCGGAACGCCAAAATATCGCAACATGGCTTTTATTAGCAGGGATGCTACTATTCTTCATTGATATTACTATTCGCCGCTTTGGTTGGGGCTTCCTAACAAGACCGAAGGAAAAAGAACAGCGTATAGAGGAAAAACCTATACAGGCAGAGGACACAAATGTTGCCCAGCTATTAAAGGGCATGAAAAAACGACATTAACATAGAAAACGATGGTGCATCGCTTTACAGCAATGAGCCATCGTTTTTTTGTCGTTTGACATATGCTGTCAGGGATTATCGCCCAACATTTACAATTTGTCGATAAACTTTAGCAATTTATCGCCCAACATTTGAATTTTATCGATAAACTTTAGCGATTTAGCACCCAACTTATAATTTTTATCGACATCCACTAACCGCTGATTTATCTTGTAAATAAAGTGTATAAATGTAATAATAGATGATAGTAATAAAATATTACTATCATTACAAAGTGCTATCGATTTGGAGGTTCAAAAATGACCAATATAATGAATTCATTCGGTTTTCTAAGTTTTAAATTAGCGGAGGCTTTAGAGGGAAATCTCGAGCTATATATTAGCGAAAAATTTCACATGAAATCTAGAGAAGTCGGGATCATGATGGCTGTAAAAGACCAAAAGCTTAGCCAAATTCAAATAGGGCAGATTTTAAAGTTAGATAAAAATAGTGTCCGCTTTTTTATCGATGGTCTAGAAGAAAGAAAGTATGTTTATAGAGAAAAAAATCCAGAAAATAGAAGAGAAAATTTAATATGCCTTACGGAACAGGGTGAAAATTTGGCAGAAAAATTAATGAAGACCCTTGTGATTTCTGAGAATGAAGTTTTAAACGTACTCTCATTGGAAGAAAAAGAGCAATTAAAAAACATTATGAAAAAAGTATATGAAAATCGTTCATAGGGATTAAAACCTTATAAATAAAAAAGGAAAGGGTAATAGAGATATGAAGGCAGTAGAGGTTATGAAGGAGTATTTAAGAAGAGCGCAAGTAGAGGGGCACGACTTATCTGACATGTATGCAAATCATGGGGAATTGAAAAATTTTAAAGGTCAAACTTTTAAAGGAAAAAAAGAAATACAGAACTTTTACATGTCATCTATGCCGACAGGCTTTAAATTAACGATCCACAATATTGAAGGCGATGATATAGAAGCTAGAGCTATCATTTCGACTACTTGGGATGGTTTGCCAAACCCAGTGATTTTGGAAGAAAAGTTGATTCTTGAAAATGAAAAAATTAAATCATTTACAATGATCCCGAAATAAAAGGAGAAGGAAGCTATGTCAGTATATCCTAATAAAAATCCTCTTCCTACGCCTGAAAGAGACACGAAATACTGGATTGGCGTAGTATCTCTTAATCATGTACAAAAAGGGGTTAAGGGAGGGTTCGGCCAGTTATGTCATGGCAAAGAAAGACCTTTGAAACGAATGCAAAAAGGAGATTGGATCATTTATTATTCTCCTAAAAAAAGTCTAGATGGTAATGAACCTGTAAGAGCATTTACCGCAATTGGAAGGATAAAGGACGACCGAATATACGAGTTACAAATGGCGGAAAATTTTATTCCTTTCCGAAGAGATATAGACTTTTATAAAGATGCAAAAGCTGTACCAATAAAAAGAATCTTAGATTTTTTAGAATTTGTAGAAGATAAATCGAAATATGGCTATAAATTCAGATTTGGTCATTTTGAAATAAGCAAAAAGGACTTTTTATTAGTTGCTCATGAAATGGGATTACCGTTGAAGTATGGGTGAATTTGGTTGGACAAAAAACGTTACTTTCTTAATTCCCCTTAAGAAAATAACGTTTTTAAATTTGCCTAAATCTTTATTTAAGAAGAGTATTAAGGTTAGTTACAAATACTGTCTTGCGCAAATTGCTAGCAACGACAATGCCTAATACAGCACCAATAGTACTTGAAGTTAAAAAGGCTGGCATGAAAAATAAAGCAGCTACAGAAGTCCCCGTTAATAAATGTGCGTAGGGCACTGCAATGAGTGAGGCAATAATACCTGTCCCAAACATTTCACCGACACCTGCGAGCCATTGTTTGTCGCTGTATTTATAGGCAAGGGCGGCGCATAAAGCACCAATGACACTGCCAGGTATAGCTAATAATGAGCCTGTACCTGTTAAAATACGAATAATAGCTGTGATAAAGGCGATCATAACAGTAGGCACTGGTCCAAGAATAATCGCGCCAATAACATTAATGGCATGCTGTACAGGGTAGGCACGCGCAATTCCTGTCGGTATTGAAACGAAGGTAGAACCTGCTACGGCAATTGCTACTAATAAGGCCATGATTGTTAATTTTCGAATTGACATATTTTCCACTCCTATTTTGTATTTATTGAATTGCTAATAAACCAGAAAAAAGCCGCTCCCTATAAGCATTAGGAAGCGGCCTTGCATTTAAAATAGTAAAAAGCAAGTGTCGCCACTTCCCTCCGCTAGTGTGAACTAGATCAGGTTCAAAGGGTCCGTATATGACAATATGCGTCTCAGCCTTTTAAAGACTCCCCTAGTGGTAATGATTTTAACTCTTAATTTTTCTAATAATAACGTAGTCAAGACAGCCTGTTTCCCTCGATATACAAGGAGTTTAACAGGAGGAATCAATCATAGTTACTAACATTTTAGCACACTCGAAAGAACAGAGCTAGAACTGCCACATACTCAATGGATGGTCTACAAGTGTCGTCACTAAAGAAATAGGGAGGAATCCTTCAAGTGAAGAACTAAAGTTGAAGCGCGATCAATAATTTGTCGCCTTTTTATGTATTGAGTCTCTCCATTCCGTGTGCATGGTCAACAATATTTTTCAGCTTATTACACTCCACTATGCAGTCTTGTTGGAGGAAATGTGTAGGTATATAATGGAATATATACCGCGAAACTAACTAAAGGAAAACCAAAACCATGAATACCAAACAAACCAATACGAATCGTTTAAGACTCATGCCATTTCAAATGACGAGGGATATTTTAAAGGTGTGGAAGTATGCGTACCGTCCTTTTCTTTTATTTGAATTGATATACAAACTGCTAACGATAAGTGTATTTATCCCGTTGTTATCCATAATTTTCAACAAATTACTGGCTGTAGGGGGCTTCGAAGCAGCCGCCAATCATGACCTTCTGCGCTTCTTGTTCAGCAAATATGGCTTACTTAGTGTACTAGTAATGGTGCCAATTGCGATAATGCTCATTTACACAGAGTTCACGGTTCTCTTCTATATTGCGTACTACGGGATTCAGGAGAAGCGCCCACGAATCCGCCCTGTATTGTTCAAGGCAATCTCTAGCTTACCAGGCTTATGGCGCATCGGGGTTTTCGGACTTGCTCTCTATTTATTGCTCCTGTTCCCGCTACTTGATGCCAACATCGGCGGAACACTTTTACCTAATATGACAGTTCCAAACTTTATTACGGGCGAGCTGATGAAGACAACCTTCGGAACTATCGCTCTTGTTATCGTCGGACTGCTCATCTTGGCATTGAACTTAATCTGTATCTATGCTCTGCCGATTATGGTATTGGAAGGCAAGTATCGATTCTGGAACGCCGTTCGCGAGAGCAAGCGATTGTTCTGGCGTAGTAAGTGGTCATTAGTTAGAGCTGTGTTTGAATGGGTAGTAATCTTCCTGTTTCTGTTTATTCTACTTATCTGTTTAATCATCCTAATCGTGCTTCTCCTTCCTAGTGGGGATGGTGAGTCCAGATTAATGACTACCATTGGCGTCATGCTAAGCCTTGGTTTGTATATCGCAACACTAATTATGACTCCAATGTTCATTACCATCATCACCTTGCTCTATGTACGCTATCAAGGCCATGACCATGTGAACATTGATACCGATGGAGTCGATGCTACTGTCTGGAAAGGACGCGATATGCAGCGTTCGCTCATGCGACGTTATCGTTCAATGCTGACTACATTCGGACTGTTCATTCTTATTGTTATAGGCTGGGGAGCAACTGCCCTGTTGACTGATTGGGGAGAAACCAATGAAAAGTTCATCATTATGGCTCATCGGGGCGACACCACTTCAGGCATAGAGAATACAATGGGTGCCTTCGAAGGCGCCATTCGCACAGGTGCTGATTATATCGAGCTCGATATTCTGCAGACGAAAGATGGCAAGCTTGCGGTCATCCATGATGAGAATTTGAGACGATTGTCCGGCAAAAATGTGAATGTTTTTGATCTTTCCCTTGCCGAACTTCAACAAATTTCGCTGCGCGTAGGCAAGTTCCAAGACAATGTCCCATCTCTTGATGAGGTGTTGGAGCGTACGAAAGGTAAAATCAAGCTTAATGTGGAACTCAAAACACATGGACATGAAAAGAATTTTGTCCCTATCTTAGTGGATACGATTCGTAGACATAAGGCAGAACAACAGATTATTCTCCAGAGCTTAGACTATGAGCTCGTAAAGAAAGTGAAGAAGGCCGCACCAGATTTAACAGTCGGGTATGTCATATTCGCTACATTCGCTTCGCTTAATCAGTTCGACGCGGATTTCTTCGTTGTTGAAGAGTCTTTCGCCCGTCCACGATTGATTAGTTCAGCGAAAATAATTGGCAAGCCGATTTATGTTTGGACCGTGAATGATGTGAAGAGCGTTGAACACCTCTATACGTTAGGTGTAGATGGCATCATAACGGACATTGCCGTTGACGCAAAGGAGACCGTTCAAAAGTTACAGAAAGAATAGGGTCAGAAATGAAAATATCATCTGCTCTTTTTTGAATAAAGCATGAACACCCGGTATTTCGCACGAGGCGCTAAATACCGGGTGTTTTGTGTTATCTATAGTTGCACATTATGACTGTCAGTCTGCAACTTCTCAAGTTTTATGTTGGTAACTTCTTATGAATAATCTTTCTCTATACAGCAAGTGAATAAAATTTTCCTATTGTCCAACGAGTTATCTAATCGTTGCGGTCATGCTAGTAAAAATAGTCAATCACTTTTCAGACTATTTTGTATCAGGATGCATAAGGTGAGGGGCTTTTTTCATTGTCCAAATAAGGGCAAGGAAGAAGCATGCCATTAAAATAATAGCCCCGAAAATATAAGGACTGTTCATATTCCAATCGAATAAAATACCTGCTAAAGCTGGACCAATCATATTACCAAGACTCATATACGCATTGTTCAGACCAGCTGCAAAGCCCTGTTCATTTTCAGCAAGCTTGGAAATCAACGTGTTGACTGCTGGACGAATCAATGTCGTAGCTGTAGAGAAGATTGTCGCTACCACTAAAATAAGAGCAAAGCCAGATACGAATAGTATTAAGAATATTGACACGGATGCAATAAATAAATTGACTAACACTACTTTCATTTCGCCGAAGCGATTAAACAGTGGTGTAATCACAAACATTTGAACAACAACACCAAAAGCGCCTCCCACAACTAATATAATGGCGATATCAGTAGGTGTGTAATTAAACTTATCTGTCACAAATAATGATAATGTTGTTTGGAAGTTAGCAATCCCGAATGAGAATACTAGCATGATAATAAGCATGACAAAATAAGGCATTCGGACTGAACGTGCCATTTGCTTTGCAAGATTATCCTGCCTCTGCGTTTTTTGTGCTGTGTTTGGTTTTGCACCAGGCAATAAAAAGAACGATAAAATCGCTGCTAAAATAGCTGCACATCCAGCTGTATAAAATGGGAAATGCAAACTAACTTTTGAAAGGAATCCACCGATACCTGGACCAATCATAAAGCCAAAGGACATTGCTGCTCCTAGCATACCCATACCTTTTCCTCGTTCCTCATACGTTGTGACGTCTGCCACAAAAGCCATAATAGGAGGTGCCACAAATGCAGAACCAAGGCCACCTAAAAAGCGTGCCAAGAAGAGCATCCACACATCTGTAGAAAGCCCGAAACCAATTTGTGCAAGTCCTGTTACGATAAGACCGAAGATAATGAGATTTTTTCGACCGTATTGATCTGAAAGATTCCCAGCAATTGGAGAAAATACGAATTGTGCTAAGGCGAACGTTGCAATCAACATGCCAAGTACTTGTCCTGCAGCACCAAATAGTTTTAAATACTCAGGCATGACAGGAATAATAATTCCAATACTCCCCATTGCGATAAACATATTAAACATTAAAATAAACAAAGCCGCCTTATTAGACTTCTGCTGGGTCATCGAATACCCCTTTCTTTATTCAAATATATTACAGTCTACCACAAGGCTTGTACGTTTACTATTGACTATAAGTCTGAAATAAGAATTCAGATGACCTTCCGGCAAAACGAGGGGTTGATTTCCGTTCCAACTGGGCGCTTTGTTGTTGCTGTCGCTTTGTTTTCGCACAGATAAACATTTGCTGTCGCTTTGCTTTCGCACAGATAAACATTTGCTGTCGCTTTGCTTTCGCACAGATAAACATTTGCTGCCGCTACGCTTTCGCACAGAGCAGAGCTTCCTGGGGGCGTCCGATGAGCCGCTTCGCTACGCTGCAGAGTCTCATCTGTGACGCTAATCCCCAAGGAGTCGCCCAGTCTCCACTCCAATCAACGACTACAAAAGAATGTATCTTTCTTACATATCACTCTAATTTATAGTAATAAGGCTATGTATCCTAGCCTCTTTTTTCGTTTAGCTAATGGTAGACTTCTATGGTGAAACTTGTGCAGTATTTGTTTTAATAATTAGAATCCCACACCTGACAGTAAGATTAAAAAAATATAACATCAAAAAAACGCAAGAAATCAACTTTTCTAAAATTGATTTCTTACGCTTTTTAAGTTTATTAGCTTTGAGCTTATCGAATACTCATTTTAAATTCTAAAAACAGCTCATTGTATTTACCTAAATAATCAGGGCCTAAGTTTTTATAAACTTCTAATGTTTTACGTTGTTCTTCAGAAGGATAGAATCGCTTATCAGATACAACTTCCTTATCCATTAACTTCACCGCTGCAATATTAGGAGTAGAGTAGCCTACATAATCAGCGTTTTTAGCACCTGATTTAGCTTTTAGCATGAAATTAATGAAGGCATGTGCACCATCTATATTTTTTGACGTTTTTGGGATGACCATATTGTCAAACCATAAGTTTGAGCCTTCCGTCGGTACAGCAAAGTCTAAATCTTCATTTTCTGACAACATGTCAGCTGCTTGACCAGACCAAGTGAGTGCCACGCTCGCTTCATTATTAACCATCAGCGGTGTAATTTCATCCCCGATAATAGCTTTTACATTTGGCGCCATGGTGATTAGCTTATCAGTAGCTTCACGTAGCTCCTCGTTATTTAAAGAGTTTAGAGAGTAGCCAAGGCTGTTTAAGCCCATACCAATCACTTCACGTGCACCGTCTACTAAAAAGACTTTACGCTTTAATGAAGGATCCCATAAGTCCTCCCAAGATGAGAAGTCAAGGTTTCCAACGAGCTTTGGATTATAGACAACGCCGACTGTTCCCCAGAAATATGGAACAGAATATTTATTGTCGTCATCAAATGGTAAATCTAAAAAATAAGGATCGATATTTTTAAAATTAGGGATTTTCGTTTTATCTAAAGGAACAAGTAAGTTTTCTTCCTTCATTTTTTCAATCATATATTCAGAAGGTACTGCAATATCGTAAGCTGTACCACCTTGTTGAATTTTTGTCATCATTGCTTCATTTGAATCAAACGTCTCATAAATAACGTGAATCCCTGTTTCTTTTTCAAATTGTTTCAGCAAATCAGGGTCAATATATTCTCCCCAGTTAAAGATTGTTAACGTATCTTTACCACTTTTCCCACCACCCGCACTTAGGGCGTCAGCAGCATAGAATAAAAGGGCGGAAACAACAAGTATTGCGATTGTTGCTTGAATTAATTGCTTCATTGAGTTCCCCCCGTTCTTTTACTAGCGCGGCTTGTGATGAAGTAATAGCCGACTACGACTATAACCGTTACAAAGAATACTAAACCAGAAATAGCATTAACCGTTAAGGAAATACCGGCACGTGCCATCGAATAAATTTCAACAGATAATGTACTGAAACCGTTACCTGTTACGAAAAATGTTACCGCAAAGTCATCTAGAGAATACGTTAAGGCAAGGAAGAACCCCGCAAAAATACCAGGTTGAATATACGGTAAAATAACACGCATCATAACATCTTTTTTCGTTGCTCCTAAATCTAATGCAGCGTCGATTAATGATTTATTCATTTCTAATAGTTTCGGTAAAACCATCAGAACAACGATTGGAACACTGAACGCTACATGTGCTAATAACACAGAAGCAAAGCCTAATTTAATACCAATCATTGTGAATAAAATTAAAAAGCTTGCACCAATAATGACATCCGGGCTAACAATTAACACATTGTTTAAAGAAAGTAGTGTATTGCGCATTTTTGAATCTTTAACAGTAACAATACCAATAGCTCCTAGTGTTCCGATGATTGTAGAAATCAATGCAGAGAGTAAAGCCACGATGACTGTATTTATTAGAATGACGAGTAGACGTGAATCCTCAAAAACAGCTTTATAATGTTCTAACGTAAAGGACTCAAAACTATTCATCGTTCCACCACTATTGAACGAATAGAAAATTAAATAGAAGATAGGTGCATACAAAACGATAAAAACAATCGCTAAATATACTCTTGCTGAAGCAGATAGTTTTTTCATCGTACGCGACCTCCTTTATCCTTTTTCTGTCCCGTAATTAACATAATAATGACCATAAATAAAATTAAGAAAACAGCAATTGTTGAACCCATTCCCCAGTTTTGAGTGACAAGGAATTGTTGTTCAATAGCTGTACCAAGTGTAATAACACGGTTTCCTGCAATTAAACGAGTGATCATGAAGAGTGATAATGCAGGAATAAATACAACTTGAATACCGGATTTAACACCGTCCATTGTTAACGGCAAAATAACGCGACGGAACGTAGTAAAGGCCGATGCCCCTAAATCACGTGCGGCATAAACAAGAGCCGGATTTAAACGATCCAATGAGTTAAAAATCGGTAAAATCATAAATGGAATAAAAATATAAACGGATACGAACACAAAGCTAATGTCAGTAAATAGCATTTGCTTCGGATCAAAACCAAATACTTCGATAAATGCATTTAATGGACCGTATAAGCCGAAAATTCCAATAAAGGCATATGTTTTTAACAAAAGATTAATCCAAGAAGGAATAATTATTAGTAAAAGCCAAAGTTGTTTATGTTTCGTCTTCGTTAAAAAATAGGCTGTTGGATACGAAACAAGTAATGTAAAGAACGTAATTAAAAACGCATACCAGAATGAACTTAATGTCATTTTTAAATAGACAGAAGTAAAGAATGCTTTATAGTTATCGAGTGTGAAATTGCCATGTATATCTAGTAGGGAATAGTAAACAACGAGTGCAATCGGTGCGATAACGAAAAGTGCAATCCATAAAACATAAGGAAATAAGGCTGATTTTGAAGTCTTAGTTTGCATCTTCGTCGTCCCCATACGCCTCTAAACGTTTATCGAATTCTTCTTCTGTTTCATTTAAGCGCATTACATGAATTGCTTCTGGGTCAAAGTCTAAACCAATTTCTGTCCCTACCTCAGCTTTTTTCAATGAATGCACAAGCCATTCATTGCCATCTTTGTCGTACGTAGATAATTCATAATGTACCCCGCGGAACAATTGAGTATCGACTTTAACGACAAGTTTTCCTTTATCGATTGTTGTCATTTCTAGATCCTCTGGGCGAATGACAATATCAATTTTTTCGTTTGGCTTCATACCTTGGTCAACACATTCAAAAACTTTACTAGCAAATTCTACTTTGAAATCTTCAATCATTACGCCAGGAACAATATTTGATTCACCAATAAAATCAGCAACGAAGCGGTTAATTGGCTCATCATAAATATCTACTGGTGTACCAGATTGTTGAATTTCACCTTCGCTTAAAACAAAGATTTCATCACTCATGGCAAGTGCTTCTTCTTGATCGTGTGTGACAAATACAAATGTTTTCCCAAGTCGTTGTTGTAACTCACGTAACTCATACTGCATTTCTGTACGTAGCTTTAAATCTAACGCTGACAGAGGCTCATCAAGTAAAATTACTTCAGGATCGTTCACAATCGCACGAGCAATGGCCACACGTTGACGTTGACCACCAGACATTTCAGAAATTTCACGATTACCATAGCCTGCTAAGTTTACGAATTTTAATGCTTCTGTAACACGGTTTTTAATTTCACTTTCAGGAAGCTTTTTTATACGAAGCCCAAATGCGACGTTTTCAAAGACGTTTA
The DNA here is from genome assembly GCF_058791335.1 of Lysinibacillus sp. EB271-A1-10B. Classification (NCBI taxonomy): domain Bacteria; kingdom Bacillati; phylum Bacillota; class Bacilli; order Caryophanales; family Bacillaceae; genus Lysinibacillus; species Lysinibacillus sp. EB271-A1-10B. The sequence continues at coordinate 453,365 of NZ_JBYTDL010000001.1, read as the reverse complement.
AATGAGGAAATAACGCATAATCCTGAAAAACTGTATTTACTTGGCGTTCATTAGCTGGTACTGAGTTGATTTTTTTATCATGAAAATAGATATTTCCTGTTGTCGGCTCTGTGAATCCAGCGATCATACGTAAAATAGTTGTTTTACCACAACCGGACGGACCTAGTAGCGTATAGAATTTTCCCTTTTCTAACTCCAGGTTAATGTTTTTTAAGACGACCGTGCCGTCATTATAAGACTTTGAAACGTTTTCAAAGCGGATAATCGAATTCGTTGTCATAGATGCGCCTCCTTAAGCTATAAATATGAATCCGTTGCGACAAGTAAAATTTTTGTTTCATCAGCATGTGCATTAAAAATTTGATGATGATCCGTCGCTTCAAAATAGAGAGCATTACCTTCACTCGCTATGTATTGTTCATCTCCTAAAACGAGACGAATACGCCCTTCGACAACATAAATAAATGTTTCTGAAAGGGAGGGTTCAAACTGCTTAAATTCACCATCAGCAGCAAGTGTTAAGAAAATGGGTTCCATTTCTTTTTCATTTGATGTAGGAATCAACCACTGAATTTCATATTTTTTTTCTTCATCTGTATAAGTGGATTGATCTTCCTCTGTATATACAACCTTTTGTTCAGGTGCTCCATCATCGAAAAATTCCTTAGGTGTAGACCCTAAAACTTCTAATAGTGAAAATAATGTTTCAATGGAAGGTGAATTTAGATCACGTTCTAATTGTGAAATATACCCTTTACTTAAATCTGTACGTTCTCCAAGTTCCTCTTGGGTAAGACCTTTTTTTAAACGAAGCGCTTTGATTTTTGCTCCTATTTGCATCTTTTCCCTCCTAGAAGAAGTTTAGCAATCATAAACTTTTGAAATATGAAGTTTACTTTAACGAAACTTTTAGTTTACTAAAACCATTACAATTATACATAATAAAAAAGAATTTGCAATCGTTTTTAATGAAAAAAAAGTAGATGAAATTTTTAGAAATTATACATAAATGTTGTGTAGAAAAAAATTGTTTAAACTAGAATAAAATCGTTAAAAGTAGCTAATAAATAGGCTGTAGCAGCTATTCCATTTGGGGATTTGACGAAAATTTGTCAGATAATTAAATGTGTGCACTTTTGTGAAGTTTACTTGTTTGAAAAACTACGATTACTCTGCTATCGTAGAAGACGAGTTCGCTGGTGCGAATGGAATATATACACTACATATATAATCGGAGGGATTTATAATGGCAGAACGCATGGTAGGTAAACAAGCACCTGACTTTACAATGGAAGCGGTACTTGCAGATAAATCATTTGGCAAAGTATCTTTAGAAGACATTAAAGCACAAGACAAATGGACAGTACTTTTCTTCTATCCAATGGACTTCACTTTCGTATGTCCAACAGAAATCACAGCAATGAGTGATCGTTACGATGAGTTCGAAGACTTAGATGCAGAAGTAATCGGTGTTTCTACTGATACAATCCACACTCACTTAGCTTGGATTAACACTGACCGCACTAAAAATGGTCTTGGTGAGTTAAAATACCCATTAGCAGCAGATACAAATCACCAAGTTTCAAAAGAATATGGTGTATTAATTGAAGAAGAAGGTATCGCACTACGCGGCTTATACATCATCAACCCAGAAGGCGAATTAAAATACCAAACAGTATTCGATAACAACATCGGCCGTGATGTAGACGAAACTTTACGTGTTCTTCAAGCTTTACAAACTGGTGGTCTTTGCCCAGCAAACTGGCGTCCAGGTCAAGCAACTCTATAATTAACTTCTTTCAGTTACTGAAAGAAGTTAAAGCCTCCGGCGGATGTCACGGAATCGGAAAGGAATGCTTTGTGCAGCACAAAGCCGATTCCGGACGCAATTATGCCGAGGCATAATTGATTAAATAGAGGTTTGTCGGGCTTTGAACTAAATTCAAGGTCTGATGAAATTGATCCTTTAACAAATAAAGAGTCCCCACAGTAAGTTTGTGGGGATTTTTTTAAACTTGATATAGAAAAAGGAGAATGTTTTATGAAACTTCGTGAACAAATGCCTGAACTTGCAGGCGCAACGACTTGGTTAAATGGAGAAGTAACAAAAGCGGATTTAGTAGGCGAAAAACCAACGTTAATCCACTTCTGGTCAGTTAGTTGTCATTTATGTAAAGAGGCGATGCCGGATGTGAACAATTTCCGTGACCAATACAAAGATGAGTTAAACGTTATTGCCGTGCATATGCCACGTTCTGAGGAAGATACAAATTTAGAAACAATTAAATCGGTAGCGGCAGAGCATGACATTGTTCAACCAATCTTTGTGGATAGCGAGTTAAAGCTAACAGATGCATTTGAAAATCAATACGTACCTGCATATTTTGTGTTCGATAAAGACGGTCAGCTTCGACACATGCAAGCTGGTGGTAGCGGTATGAAAATGCTAGAAAAACGTGTAAATCGTGTTTTAGATGAAATGCGTAACGCATAATAGCAGTAACAGGCGAGGATGTTTTATTCCTCGTCTTTTTTTATGTAAAATAAAATGTTAGTGATCCTGAGCAGAAGGATCACTAAAAATGCTCAAGGGTTGTCTTTCTATGACGAATAGTCTCTTGTTTTGGCGATACATATAGCAGAGAATGCGTTACAATATGGGTATAGTAGTTTTCGGAGGGATTTAAAATGATGAAAAAAGAGTTTGCTGTCATTGGACTTGGACGTTTTGGAGGTAGCATAGTCCGCGAGCTAATGAGTCAAGGGGCACAAGTTATGGCGATTGATCATTCCTCAGAGCGGGTGGACGAATTCGCTTCCATTGCCACACAGGCGGTTATCGCAGATTCGACGGATGAATCGGTATTAAATTCATTAGGTATTCGTAATTTTGAGCATGTGATTGTAGCAATTGGTGAAGATATTCAGGCTAGTATTTTGACGACGATTATTTTAAAAGAAATCGGTGTTCAGCAGATTACTGTAAAGGCTCAGAATGATTATCATGAAAAAGTTCTGCGAAAAATTGGTGCAGATTTTGTCGTGCATCCTGAGCGTGATATGGGAATCCGTATTGCTAATAATATGCTGTCTAATACAGTGCTTGATTATCTAGAGCTTTCGGATGAACATTCCATTATGGAGCTAAAGGCCAATGATGCGATTGCAGGTTATTCTATTATGGATTTAGATATTCGTGCAAAGTACGGGATTAATATTGTAGGTCTTAAGCGTGGTGCAGATATTATCGTATCTCCACAGGCGAGTGATAAAATTTTGCTAGGAGATATTATGCTTGTCATTGGGGCTGATGTAGATATTAACCGCTTTGTGAAAAAAGCATTGAATGGGTAATGAACATGAATAAACGAAGATGGAAACTAGTTATATTTGCTGCAATTATTCTGATTGGCGCTTTTACATTGCAGTCTCGCGAAAAAAATGAGGAAGAGGCTATTTCTCACATTTTAGATCATGCAGCAGAAATTGATGCAGTCGAGCTATTTAAAGGAGAGCAATCTGTAATTAAAGCAACAGGTCAAGATGCAACAGCCTATATTGAAAACTATCCTCTAAGCCATGTAAAGAAATTAAGCAAAAAAGAACGAGCTATATTTGAGGAAAAACCACTCTATCATATTGTCTACGAAATAAAAGGGAAGTCTTTATATGAGGTGGATATTTTAAAAGTCGCGATTAGCTCTGAGCTAAATGAGGAATTACAGCAGATGGTTTTTAATGTTGGTGATCAGCAATATTTGATCTATTGGGTAAATGAGAAAAAAGCACTTGAGCAATCAACAAATACGCAACGCTTGCTTGAACAATATGTTAAATAAAGGGGGTAGTGAAACAGCAGCACGCTGTCATCACTACCCTTTTTTATAAACTATAGACTAACTTTGCGTATTTGTTTCTAAGACACAATAGTAGTTTTTCCTTGAAGTGCACGTTCTTGCATCTCTACATCAAACTCTTTTTCAGATTTCGATACGACTACACAAGCTACACCGTTACCAATTAAATTTGTTACGGCGCGTGCTTCAGACATGAATCGGTCAACACCAATTAGTAGCGCGATCCCTTCGACTGGAATCATTGGGAAAGCAGCAAGTGTCGCTGCTAATGTAATAAAACCAGAACCTGTTACACCGGCAGCACCTTTAGATGTAATCATTAAAATCCCAAGTAGTGTAATGATTTGAATCCACGTTAAGTCCATTCCGTATGCTTGTGCAATAAATAATGCAGCCATCGAAAGGTAGATGGAAGTTCCATCAAGATTGAAGGAATAACCAGTTGGTACTACTAATCCAACAACTTGCTTAGAGCAACCAAAGTTCTCCAATTTACGCATCATAGATGGCAAGGCAGATTCAGATGATGAAGTACCAATTACTAAGAAAATTTCTTCTTTAATATAAGCGATAAATTTAAAAATATTAAAGCCGAAGAATTTTGCAATCGCTCCTAAAACAAAGACTACGAATAAGAACATAGTAATATAGACGGCAGCCATTAATAGACCTAAGTTGCTTAAAGATTTCAAACCAAAATTACCAATCGTATAGGCCATTGCACCAAAGGCACCGATTGGAGAAATTTTCATCACCATACTTACGATTTTGAAGAAAATTTCTGCCACTTGTTCAAAAAATGTAATGACCGGTTTTGCAGGTGCGCCAATAGAAGCAGCAGCTAAACCGAATAATATTGCAGAGAATAACACAGGAAGTAATTGCCCTGTTGCAAGAGCACCTACAACGTTTTCAGGAATGATGCTAGAGATGAAAGCACCTAAACCTTGCTCACTTTCAGAAGCAGCAGTTGTAAATTTTGAGATATCAGCTTCGGAAGCACCTGATGTATCTAATCCAGTACCTGGGCTTACGATTAGTGCAACAGCAATCCCAATTGCTAAGGCAATGGTAGAGACAATTTCAAAATACAGTAACGCCTTTCCTCCGATTTTTCCGACCTTTTTCATATCTCCCATACTACCGATTCCGATTACAACTGTTAAGAAGATAATAGGGGCGATTAACATTTTAATTAACTTAATGAATAAGTCTGCCAGGATTTTAAGGCTTGCACCAAACTCAGGGAAGACGGCTCCGACAATAACCCCCAAAATGATTGCAGCTATAACCTGAACAGTCAAATTTTTCAGTAATTTCATTTTATGCTACCTCGTTTCTGAATTTTCTCTTTGATATCGTTTTCACTAGAATTATCATAACGAATCCTTTTGGAAAAAAGAGATTTAGAAAATAAGAAACATATCGTTCATTAAGTACATTCATCCATATTTTCAATGAAACGTAGTGTTTTCAATGGCTCGACCTGTTATGATACTGTGCGGCTGATTTATCTTTGTTATAATACAATAATAATTAGTGATAGAAAATTTTGTTTTATACCAATTTTCCGTAATATTGTTCATTAAGTTCATGACTTTCTCCTACTTATGTCAACTAAAGTGTTGTCAAAAGATTTTTTTGAAGATAATCTTAAAAGCATATCATTTGAAGAAGTGAGATTGCCTTAAGACTTTTATAGTGCAAATGCAGATTTGGAAAGGGGAAGATTTCAAATGATGAAAATGCCTGTAAACGGCAAAATATTGTTAGTGACATTTTTAATCATCGCATTCTCCTTTTTACTTGGTGGCATTTTTGTACTTGGTAACCTGTTAACGGAGCAAGAAAAGGAGTTTGGTCAGCGTGCTATGCTCGTTGCACGGACTGTATCAAATGTGCCAGAAATTAGTACACATTTGAAAAATGACAATATGAAAGAAGCTGCGAAACATGTTAATAAAATTGTTGATGGAATTCGTGTTGTTAATAAAGCGGAGTATATTGTTGTGATGAATAAGGATCGTATTAAACTATCTCACCCAGTCAGTAAAGAAATAGGGAAGCGTAGTGAATCACAGGATTTAAATGCTGCCTTTAGTGAGCATTATTATGTATCGAAGGCGCAAGGGGAAGCCGGGGTAATGATTCGAGCGTTTGTCCCAATCATTGATGAGAAAAAAGAACAAGTGGGCATTGTCATTGTAGGGTATTCACTGCCTACTTTTATAGAAATGCTGCAAAATTATGAGCATGAAATATTTATTACGATTCTGATATCGCTTGTTTTTAGCATTTGGGGGGCTTATATGCTTGGCCGACATATTAAAAAGCAAATGTTTGGGCTTGAACCTCATGAGATTGCGAAGATGTATGTGGAACGAACAGAAACATTCAATGCTATGCATGAAGGCATTATAGCGGTGGATAAAGAAATGAATATTACAATTTTTAATGAAAAAGCAGCTGATATATTAGGCGTTACTAGAAAGATAGAGGATTGTATTGGGGAAAATATTTATGATGTTTTGCCAGACACACGATTGCCTGAAATTGTTGAAACAGCAAATCCTGTATACAATCAAGAGCTCTATATTAATCATCATAGTATTTTGAGTAATCGTGTCCCGATTATAGTAAATGGTGAGTTAGTCGGAGCAGTTGCTATGTTTAAAGATTTAACTGCGGTGAAAAAGCTTGCGGAAGAGGTGACGGGTGTTAAAGCTTTTGTTCAAGCACTCCGTGTACAAACACATGAGCATAAAAATAAGCTACATACGATTGCAGGTCTTCTGCAATTGGGACATACAAAGCAAGCACTTGAATACGTTACAGCTACTACCGAAAATGAGGCCTCTTTAACGAAGTTTTTAAATGAACGCTTTCATAATGAAAATATTTCAGGATTATTGCTAAGTAAAGTTAGCTATGGCAAGGAATTAGGCATACAAGTAGAAATCGATCGAAAAAGTCATTTTAAACGCTTTCCACCTTTATTAGATCACCACGATTTTGTTGTCTTATTAGGAAATTTAATTGAAAATGCCTTTGAAGCGCTAAATGTACTTTCAAAAGATGATAAATATGTAGCGATTTCTGTAGATGAGCATGACGGTGTTTTAGCAATTGCTGTTTCTGATAATGGAATTGGGATGTCTGAAGAGGTGCAAGCTCGTATGTTTGAAAATGGATTTTCTACAAAGGCAAGCGAGAATCGCGGTATTGGCTTGCATTTAATACATGAAATTGTAAAAAAAGGTAATGGTGATATTGAAGTAGTGAGTGAATTTATGAAAGGGACAAGTTTCTTAATCTTATTGGAGTTAGGAGAAGAGTAGATGGATGTAATGAACGTGTTATTAATTGAGGACGATCCGATGGTACGAGAAGTGAATAGGCAATTTATAGAGCAAATCAAAGGATTCTCGTTAATAGGCTATGCTAGTAATGGGATAGAAGGGATTGAGAGGATTAAACAATTAAATCCCGACCTAGTCTTTATGGATATTTTTATGCCCGAGCAAGATGGCATTATTACGCTAGGGAAAATTCGTGAAGAACATCTTCCCGTTGATGTTATTGCTGTAACTGCTGCAAATGATATGCCTACTGTGCAGCGAATTTTACATTTAGGCGTCTATGATTATATTATGAAACCTTTTACGTTTGAACGAATTGAACAAACTTTAAAGAATTATCAAACATATAAAAAGAAAATAAGCGGTATGGAAGATCTAACACAGCATGATGTGGATCATCTAATGCAGCAACGTATCCCTGAACAAGTAGCTGTTCCCCCCATCACTGAGACAATTGTAATAGAAGAACTACCAAAGGGTTTTAACCGGGCGACATTAGGCAAAGTGCTTGCCTATATTCAAGAAAGTAACGAAGCAGTCTCAGCGGAGGAAGTGTCTACATATATTGGAACAGCGCGCGTAACGGCTCGACGTTATTTAGACTTTTTAGAAAAACAAAATTTATTAAAGGTAGATATACAATACGGAAGTGTTGGACGTCCTATCCATCGATATTATATTTAACTTCTATCAGCGAGTGTTCAAACACCCGCTGAAATAGAGGAACTAGGCTAAGAACTTCTCATCCTGTAAAGACGTTATCACAGGACGTGATGCTTTTAGCCTTCGTTCCTCTATTGCTGATCCCCAAAGTGTCGCCGATTCGGAACGTGTTTTAACAATCATCATCCACATTTTAGTTATTAGCCATTGATTTTCCATTAACGCTTTGTAATAATAAAGAAAATTTTAGTTATATAATTACCTGAATTTTTCGAAAAAAAAACGAACGTTATGATGGCAAGGTTGAGGATCATGAAAAAATATATTCAATACAATGCATTTCAAAATGAAGAAGTAATAATTGCGATACCTGCGCTTGGTGAACGTAAAGAAATGTTTGCAGCATTAGCCAGCGCCCTTCCAGAAACTTATATTGTAGCAATCGATTTACCGGGGCATAATGGTCGACTAGACAGTGATTTTTCATTTCAAACGTTTATCAATACGATAAAGGAAATTATGGAGCATTTAAACATTACTAAAGCTCATTTTCTTGGGAATTCAATAGGTGCATGGATTATTCAAAAGTTTTATACAAACTATCCAGATTCGGTTCAATCATTAATATTGTTAGACGGTGGATATTATTTTATAGGAGAATATCAACTTGATGATGAAGCGGAAATACAATTACCTATCATCGAACGATTAGAAGATTTACAGGAAGCTATTACTGAAGAGGTAAGTAATATGATAAACTTATCCGCTGAAAATAAAGAATATTTGTATAATTATTTCTTTCATAATTTCGTTGAAAAAAATAATATCTTTTACCATCACAGCAATTTGAAACATATTAAAGGAGGGAGCAGTTTGCGTATTCCGAATAAGTTAACAGTAGGTGATGAGATACGTGTTATTGCACCTAGTCGTAGTGCGGCAATCATCACAGCAGAAGGCGCTGAACAAACAAAGAAAAAGCTTGAAGAGTTAGGCTTTCGTGTATCTTTTGGTCGATATATTTTTGAATGTGATCTACAACATTCATCATCAATCGAGCATCGAGTTGCAGACATTCATGATGCCTTTCGTGATGAGGGTGTAAAAGCCATATTAACAGTTATTGGTGGTTTTAACTGTAATGAAGTATTACCTTATTTGGACTACGACATGATAGCAAATAACCCGAAAATCCTTTGTGGTTTCAGTGATATCACAGCTTTAGCAACAGCAATTACAAAAAAATGTGAATTTGTTACGTATTCTGGGCCTCATTTTTCTAGCTTTCAAATGGAAGAGGCACAAGACTATCAGCTATCCTATTTCCAAAAATGTTTAATGACTAATACATCATATACGATCAAAGCGTCAAGCGTTTGGAGTGATGATGCGTGGTATTTAGATCAGCATAATCGTCATTTTGAAGCAGCTAGCTGGAAGGTGTATTCTGACGGTGAAGTAAGTGGACAATTATTTGGTGGGAATTTATGTACGTTAAATTTACTTCAAGGGACACTGTATATGCCAGATTTATCGAACAGTATTTTATTTGTAGAGGATGATGAAATAGTTAATCCAGAAATATTTGCTCGTGATTTCACCTCATTATTGCAAGCTACTAGCAATATTAAAGGTATTGCGATAGGGCGTTTCCAAAGAGCTTCTAATATGACAGAGGAGCAGTTACATTTTATTTTAGATAAGCATCCCAAGTTAAAAAGAATCCCAGTTATCTATGATGTTGATTTTGGACATACACAGCCAATTTTTACGTTTCCTATCGGTGGTGAAATTCAAATGAACACGGAAAACTTGATGATACAATTCACTCAATTTTAACTTCTTTCAGCAAATGTTTAATATAGCGACAGGTACAGAAGATGAATGCGGTTTTAAGTCACTTTTCAGCAGATGTTCCACCATCCGCTGAAATAGATGAACTCAGTCTAAGAACGCCACGTCCTGTGGCAATGACTGAGTGACCAACATCACGTTGGCCTAAAGCCTCCGGCGGATGTCGCGGAATCGGAAAGAAGTTCTTAGAGGATGTTAGCCTAAGATCATCGCATCCATGCGATAACGGCTAACTGACCTGCATCGTGCAGGCCTAAACACAAAGCCGATTCTGGACGCAATTATACCGAGGCATAAATGATAAAAAAGGAGCTAAATCAAGATGTTAATAAGAGAGGCTATACGAGAAGATACTGAGCAGGTCATAGCTGTCATAAAAAATGCGGAAGAATCTAATTTTATGTTGTTCAAGCCAGGTGAACGAAAGTTAGAGACTGAACAGTTTACTAAGTTTATAGAGAATATGAACAATAACAGCCATTCAGCTTTATTTATTGCTGAAATTGAAAAGGCTATAGTTGGTTATTTAATTGTTCAAGGTAATCAAACGCCATCTAGAGTTTCGCATCGAGCCTATATAGTCGTAGGTATCCATAGTGATTATAGAGGACGAAAAATAGGTACTGCATTATTTAGTCACCTCGACGATTGGGCAAAAGAAAAGGGTATGCACCGCCTGGAACTAACTGTAATGGCAAATAACACCGCAGGCATTGCTTTATATAAAAAAATGGGGTTTGAAATTGAGGGGACTAAAAGACATTCTTTATATGTTGATGGGGAGTATATGGATGAATATTACATGTCAAAAATATTGTAACAAAAAAGGAGGAGTTCCTATATGAATCCTATGAGCATCAGAAGCGGTATCAATATTGGTGTTTTTTCTCCATCATCGCCATCATCCGTCAGTTCACTTTCTCGATATAAGCGAGGGAAAGCTTTTCTTGAACAAAGAAATATAAACTTAATTGAAGGAAGTCTAACTGGTAAATCTGATAGTTATCGCGCTGGAACTCCAAAAGAGCGTGCCGAAGAATTAAATGAATTACTACGAAATCCAAACGTCCACATCATAATGTCGACAATCGGTGGTACAAATTCGAATAGTATGCTGCCATATATCGACTATGAGGCGTTTCAAAGCAATCCGAAAATCGTTGTTGGTTATTCTGATGCAACGGCAGTTTTACTTGCACTTTACGCAAAAACAGGAATTACAACTTTCTATGGTCCAGCTTTAGCTCCTTCATTTGGTGAGTTTGAGCCATTAGTTAATGATACATATCGATTCTTTGAGAACTACTTCTTTAAGTCACAATCATTACCTTACGAAATTCCGATGCCGTCTTATTGGTCAGATGAACCTGTCAATTGGCTAGAAAAAACGGTGGAAAAAAAGTTAAATAAGAATGAGTGGGTGACGGTTCGAGAGGGAGTTGCTGAAGGTAGGTTAATTGGTGGCAATGTAAATGCGATGTATGGATTTATTGGTACGGCTTATTTTCCAAATATTAAAGACGGAGATATTTTATTAGTTGAAGATTGTGCAAAAAATACAGCTATACTTGAGAAAAATTTTGCGATGTTGAAATTGCATGGTGTATTTGAAAAAATAAGTGGCATTATTTTAGGTAAGCATGAGTGTTATGATGACTTGGGGACTGGACGTAAACCGTATGAAGTCCTGCTTGAACAGTTAGATAACATTGATATCCCGATTTTAGCAGAATTCGATATATGTCATACGCATCCGATGCATCCAATTGCAATTGGAAAAAGAGTAAGATTAGATGCAACGGCCAAAAAAGTCTATTGTATTGAAGAATGGTTGTAATTTAAATAAGCCCTGCTGATTTTTGCAGGGCCTAATCCAATTTATGATTTAATATAGTCATCATCTGTAATAGCATACATTTTAATATTTTGGTGAAGTCCTTTAACAAACATACTTTTTCGTAAAATACCTTCGAAAAGCATACCCGATTTTTCCATTACTTTTTGGGAACCGATATTGTCCTCAAAACAGCGTGCTTGTATTCGAACCATTTTTAATTCGTTAAATCCATAGTCTATTAATTTTTTTACTGCTTCGGTCGTAATCCCTTTATTCCAATAATCTTCAGAAATAACGTATCCAATTTCCGTCCATTTATGTTGGTCATTAACAGAAACAAAGTCGATAGTGCCAATTAATTTCTGCTCAAATTCAATACCCCATAATAGATGATTACCTTGTTTATACCCATTTAAAACTAATTCAACAAACACTTTTGTTTCGTCTAAACTCTTATGAGGATCCCATGTAACATAGCGTGCAACGTTTTCGCAGGACGTGTAATTAAACATTGCCTCTAAATCATTTAATGAAATAGGTCTTAATATTAATCTTGCTGTTTTTAAAACTGTTGGTGCTTGTATAAAAATGTTATCGCTCACAAAACTCCCCCTTAAAAGCATTTTAGTGGATTTAATTATAACAAGATTTGTAAATTCCTGTTAAGCTTTTTATTTGAGATTGAAAGGGGATGACATTTTGTTAAAACGTATATCATGTAGAAAAGTTGATTGGTGTGAAGGCTGGGGCGACTCCTTGGGGATCAGCAATAGAGGAACGACGGCTAAAAGCATCACATCCTGTGATAACGCCCCCGTGACCAACATCATGCTGCTTCATCAAAATATAGAAAAAAGGCCCCCCTTTAAGGAGAGCCCATTTTACATTTATTTATTAATTTTCTTCAGTGTCTTTTCGGTTTTTCTTTAACATTTTAGATAGCATTTCATACACGATTGGTACAACTACTAATGTTAATAATGTTGAAGATAGTAAACCACCAATTACGGTAATCGCCAGGTCTTTTGAAATTAGACCACTGCCACCATTACCAATTGCCATTGGAATCATCGCACCGATTGTTGCGATAGCAGTCATTAGGATTGGACGTAAACGAGTTGCCCCTGCCTCTAAAATAGCCTCGCGCATAGCAAGTCCGTCACGTTCCATATGGATAATGCGGTCTACTAATACAATGGCGTTTGTTACAACGATACCTATTAGCATTAATAGTCCCATCATAACAGAAACAGAAATAGTTTGATTTGTGACGTACAAGCCGACAAATGCACCGATTACTGCGAATGGTAGTGAGAACAGAATAGCGAATGGTGCTAAACCTTCACCGAATGTAACTACTAGAATGAAGTAAACAATCGCGATTGCAGCTAACATAGCAATGCCAAGTTGTGTGAATGTTTCTTGCATATCTGCAGCCACACCTGCAACGCCAGTCGTTACACCTTTAGGTAAATCTAATTTATCAATTTCTTTATCAGCAGCTGAAGTTGCTTTTGAAATATCGTCACCTTTAATCGTGCCAGAAACTTTTGCGAAATACTCACCTTTTGAGCGAGATAATGTGTTTAACGTAGTGCCTTCTTCTTTTGTTACTAACTCACCGATTGTCATTGTTGTGCCTAAAGCTGTTTGGATTTTAGTAGCTAATACATCATCAATTGATTTAGCTGCAGCTTTTTCTTCGCGTTGTACAATAACATCGATATCTTCACCATCATACTGAACTTTAGTTAAAACTTCAGGCGATGTATTTTCATTTAAAGCCATTACAATTTGAGCAGTAGTTAAACCGTATTGTAGAACATTCTTTTGATCTACTTTTAAGGTATGCTCAACAAATGGATCTTCATTATCAGACTTGATTTCTTCTAATCCATCAACTTCTTTTAATGCGCCTTCCACTTGTTTCACGGCTTTACGAAGCTTATCTAGATTTTCACTATATAATGTGTAACTTACTTCATTTGAAGATCCCGACATTGATGAGAAGTTTTGAGATTTCCATTCTCCTGATTGACCAATGTTCGTTACATAGTCTTCTACTTCTTCGCGTGCTTCAGGGAAGTTCTCCATATCTGGATCGAAGATGAGGTACATTAAGGCACCACCAGCGCCGCCACCCATCATCATTGCCGAAGGATCAACATGTTTAGGGTCATTGATAGAAACTTGCAAAATATCTACGTCTTTGCGTTTCATTAATTCTTTTTCTACTTTTGCAACGTTTGCTTCTGTATCTTTCATTAGCTCGCCTGTAGCAGGAGTATACGTTAAGTACATAACCTTTTCTTCTTGTGAGCCCATGAAGCTGAAGCCAATAAGTGGTGTTAAAGCAAGAGAACCAACAAGCAATACGATCGCAATAACTGATGTAATGATTTTATGGTTTAATGTTTTCTCTAATACACCTTTATACCAAAGAGCTAGTTTACCAACTTCTTTATGTTGACTTTCTTTTTTCTCACCGTATATTTTTTTACGGAATAGGAAGTGAGATAAAGCAGGGACTATGGTAATAGCCACTATTAATGAAGCACCTAGCGCAAATGACATTGTTAACGCAAACGGCATGAATAATTCACCAACCATACCGCCTACAAACATTAGTGGGGCGAATACTGCCACAGTTACTAATGTAGAAGAAAGGATTGGTTTGAACATTTCAATTGTCGCTTCACGAATAAGAGCACGACCTGTTAGTTTTTCTTCTTTTAAATGGATACGTCGATAAATATTTTCAACAACTACAATGGAGTCATCGATGACACGACCAATTGCTACGGTAATCGCACCGAGAGTCATAATGTTTAATGTGATATCCATCCAGTTTAAGAGTAGTAATGCCATGAATACTGAAACTGGGATAGAAATAATCGAAATAATTGTTGATTTGAAATCACGTAAAAATAGTAAAATAATTAATACGGCAATGGCACCACCGAATACTGCTTTTTCAATCATTGTGAAGACTGAATCTTCAATTGGTTTACCTTGGTCAAGTGAGATATCCACTTTTAAGCCGTCTAATGATTTTTCTTCGTCTTTCATTAAATCTTTCACTGCATTTACGACTTTTACCGTATTTGCATCTTGAGCTTTAACGATTTGAATCGCAATCGCATCTTCGCCATTTGTACGTGATACAGATTGTACTTTACCTTCGACTTCAATCGTTGCAATATCGCCTAAGCGAACGAATGGTGAAGGATTTGTAGCTGAAGGTGTGACTGGGATCAATAAGTCTTTTAACTGATCGATAGATTGTACTTTACCGTCTACTGATACGGCCTGTTCGCCAACAGTAAATTGGTATAAACCAAGTGATAGTGACATATCACTTGCTTGAATCATTTGCTTGACAGAATCCTCTGTTAAGCCGAGAGCAGCCATTTTCGCTTGATCATATTTAAATGATATTTCATTAATGTGCTGGCCGTTGATAGTTGCTGAAGCAACGCCATCAATTTTTTCGATTTTAGGAAGTAAAATGTCTTCAACTGTTGACGTTAATTCAACAATATCTTCCTTAGAGCTACTAACTGATAAAGCGACAACAGGCATCATATTCATGCTAATTGCCATAACTGTAGGCTTTTGGGCACCTTCAGGTAATTTGATAGATTCTAGAGCGGACTCTAATTGGCGTTTTTTCTCATCCATATCAATTCCGTAGTCGTATTCAACTTGAACTTGTGCTACGTTTGAAGAGGAGTTTGAGTAAACAGCCTTTACATCTTCTAAGCTTTCTATTGACTTTTCAAATGGCATGGAAAGCTCATTCATAACCTGTTCAGGTGTTGCGCCTGGATAAACACCCATTACGATTAAATATGGTATAGAAATATCAGGTATGGATTCCATTTTCATTTTTGTACCTGAATAAATACCAGAGACAGTGATGATAATTGTTAATAACCACACTGCCAATTTGTTTTTCAATACGAAATTAACTAAACCTTTCACCTTTACACCTACCCTTTATTGACTAACTTGATTCAGTTATTTATACTAATGACTAATCGGTCATTTGTCAACGATATACATTAGGAGAGAATTAAAAGTATGTTAAAAAAGCAACTTATTATGGAGAAAGCGTTGGAGCTTTTCTCGGAACAAGGCTTTGAAGCTACATCTGTACAGCAAATTACAGAGCGATGTGGAATTTCAAAAGGTGCATTTTATTTATCTTTCAAAACAAAAGACGAGCTTATAATTTCCATGGTAGAGAACTATCTACAACGGTTTGTTACAGATGTTGACCAAGTAGTCAAAAGTTCCCTTAGTAAAGATATCAAATTAGTTGAGTTTTATAAAAGTATTTTTCAAGCATTTAAAAACCATGCTGCACCTGCCCGTGTGTTTTTTAATGAGAAAGTACTTCTTTCAAAAAAAGAGTTGTTTCAGAAAATTATTGCCTATGATGTCGAAATGTCTAAGTCGATTATCTATATGCTGGAACAGCTATATCAAGATGAACTCCACGAGACAAAATATGATGTCATGTATTGTATTAAAGGGTTTATGAAAAGTTATTCAGAACTTTTTATTTTTTCCGATATACCACTCGATTTAGATCAATTGGCTAGATCTCTAGCTGAAAAGACGGAAATTATTGCACGGCATACGACGATTCCATTTATAACCGAAGAGCTCGTTCAATTAACAGCGAAACCTTGTAATGAAGAAGTTTCACAGGAATCTTTACTAGAATTAATTGGACAACATTTAGATGGCTTAGAAGAGTCTATAGAACGCGAGTCTCTTGAATTATTAAAAGTTCAAATCGAAAATACAACCTATAGTAAACCGATTTTAAAAGGATTGATTGAAAATCTACGCTTGCAGCCAGACCATAGATGGGTTGCTTATGTAATAGCTAAATACTTTAATATTTAGGCATGGAACAGGATTGCTCACTCTCAAGGGTGAACAATCCTATTTTATTGACATTAAAGAGAGGTCGTACGAAAAATAGAAGTTTTAGTGGCTCTTATGTAATAGTCTAGGGAGTAAAATTGAGTTGTTATTACTATATACGAAACAAATAGCAAAGAGGTTTCAGAAAAATGAAAATAAAAAAACTACGCAAATTTGCGTAGTTTTTTGTAATGAGGTTAAACCTCCATAATAATCGGTAAAATCATAGGTCGACGTTTTGTTTTTTCAAATAAATATGGTCCTAATACGTCAGTAATTTCATTTTTCAGCTCAGTCCATTGAGGAGTCTTGCTTTGAATTGACTCATTCAGGTGACGATTTAGCATTTTTTGTGCTTCATTAATCATCGTACCTGACTCACGCATATAAACAAAGCCTCGTGAAATAATGTCTGGGCCAGAAACCATTTTTTGATTTTCCATATCCACACTTACAACAACGATCACTAAACCTTCTTCAGAAAGAATGCGTCGATCACGTAAGACGATATTGCCGATATCTCCAATACCATTGCCATCAATATAAACGTCTCCTGAAGGGATACGACCTGCAACATGTGCTTCATTGGCACTTAATGCTAGCACGTCACCATTCTCCATAACGAATGAATTTTCAAGTGGAACATCACAATCTTCTGCTAGATGAGTATGCATTTTCAACATACGGAATTCACCGTGAATTGGCATAAAGAATTTAGGCTTCATTAAGCGTAGCATCAATTTTTGTTCTTCTTGAGAACCGTGACCAGACGTATGGATATTATTAAGTGCACCATGAATAACTTCTGCACCTGCACGGAAAAGTAAGTTGATAATCTTATTTACACTTACCGTATTTCCTGGTACTGGCGAAGAAGAGAAGATAACTGTGTCACCAGGCTGAATTTGGATTTGACGATGTGTGCCATTTGCGATACGAGAAAGGGCCGCCATCGGTTCACCTTGAGAGCCTGTACATAATATCATTACTTCATTGGCAGGGAGACGATTAATGCTTTGGGCATCAATAAATGTATCCTTTGGTGCATTAATATAGCCTAGTTCACGACCGATTGTAATGGCATTGTCCATCGAACGTCCGAAGACAGCAATTTTTCTTCCGTATTTTATAGCAGCATCTGTTGCTTGCTGTAAACGGTGAATATTGGATGCGAAAGTTGCAAAAATGATACGACTATCAACCTTGCGGAAAATTTCGTCGATACTTTTTCCAACTGTACGCTCTGACATAGTGAAATTCGGCTTTTCTGCATTTGTACTATCTGAAAGTAAGCATAGTACTCCGTCACGTCCGATTTCAGCCATTTTTGTTAAGTTGGCTGGCTCGCCTACGGGTGTAAAATCAAATTTAAAGTCACCTGTATGCACGATGTTACCGGGTGGTGTTTTTACAACAATCCCGTAAGCATCTGGAATACTATGTGTTGTTCTAAAGAAGCTAACAGATGTTTTTCTGAACTTAATAACATCCTCTTCTTTGATTTCGATAAGCTTTGTTGTACGTAGTAAGCCATGTTCGTCTAACTTATTGCGAAGTAAGCCAAGTGCAAGCTTACCACCGTAGACAGGGACATTTACTTGACGTAATAAGTAGGGAATACCACCGATATGGTCTTCATGTCCATGGGTAATGAATAATCCTTTAATCTTGTCGACGTTGCGTACTAAATACGTATAGTCCGGAATAACATAGTCAATACCGAGTAAGTCGTCTTCTGGGAATTTAATGCCGGCATCAATTAAAATGATTTCATCTTGAAATTGAACGCCGTAAGTGTTTTTGCCGATTTCGCCCAGTCCGCCGAGCGCGAAAACAGCTGCTTGGTCATTTTTAACAAACTTCATGTTTGTTAAATTTCCTCTAAGACGAAGTTCGGACTTGCTTGTTCGTAAGCTAAATAGTTACCTTCAAGCAGTTGAATGAACTCGATGTTGTAGTTTCGGTCTTTTAGCTTTTCACGTACTTCGCGGTCTGAAGCAGCTTCAAGGTATAGACTTTTAGTATTTTCGCGAACTGGAATTTCATTTGCTTTTTCTTGGTAATAAACTTTGTAAATCATAGTTTGCTCTCCTTTTATTGCGTACAATTTTTTGCAGCTTTGACTAATACCACGCACGTACTACAAGAAAAAACAACGAATTTCTAGTATACTAATGGCGAAATTAGGCGTTTGAAGTTCTTGTATCTCAGTGTTTTAATCCAGACGTAATTACAACAAGTTGCAATTGAATAAAGCAATGAGCCAGTGGTTGCACATAGCCAAATAAATGCATTTCCTTTATATTATCACGCAGTTACTCTAAAATAAAGAAAAGCCCTTCAAATAATGAAGGGCAAATGTTAGGCAATTGATTTTTTTCCGAGTACGCCGCGAAGTTGCTTCAACAATTTGCGTTTGAGTTTCTTCAGCATGGCACATCACTCCTTAGGATCATTATAATGGAAAATCATACCTCTGTAAAGTCGTTGGCCTTTGCAGAATAATACATAATGAAGGGGACTATAAGATGAAGAAAATATTATTTTTTGATGTAGATGGTACGCTTTATAATAGTGAGAAAATATTACCTGTTTCTGCGAAAGAAGCGCTTTTTGAGGCTCGTCGAAATGGCTATGAGCTAGCGATTGCAACTGGCCGTGCGCCTTTTATGATTCAAACCTTACTAGAAGAGTTGGATATTAATACGTATGTGACATTTAATGGGCAATATGTTGTTTATCGTGGTGAGGTTGTCTATACAAATGGTGTTGAGAAAGACGAGCTAGCCGAAATCATTGCCTTTGGCGAAGCACGGAACGAACCTGTAGTATTTTTAGATGACAAGCAAATGATTGCATCTGTTGAAAATAACGCTATGGTGGCAGAAAGCTTAAATACTTTAAAATACCAGTATCCAAATTTAGACTCAACTTATTATATGCAGAACGATGTATATCAAACACTTATTTTTATGGAAGAAAAAGATGAACATTTATATCGTGAAGCATTTCCTAATGTGCAGTTTGTACGCTGGCATCGCTATTCTTGTGATATTTTACCAAATGGAGGCTCGAAGGCTGTTGGTATTGAAAAGGTTCTTGAAAAAATGGGGCTGACACTAAATGATGCCATTGCTTTTGGAGATGGTATGAATGATATAGAAATGCTACAGGCTGTTGGGACAGGTGTGGCGATGGGGAATGGACATGAGAGAGTAAAGGCTGTTGCTACCCATATTGCAGAGCATGTAGATGAGGATGGCCTTGCTAAAATCATGCGCCAATTAAATATTATCTAAAGAAATGAAAGAGAAGCAACTAGTTGGAGGATTGACTGCAGCTAGTTGCTTTTTTTAGTGATTTTCACAAGCATGTTGATTAACCATTTTTATCTACTCTTATTAATTAGAAGACTCTGATTCAGTTTCTGTGTTTGTTCTTACTATTTTTAACTGTACACCTTTATCCGTGAAATGATTGATTGTTTCTTTAGAGAGTCCACAATCTGTAATAATCATATTTACGGCATCTGCTGGACAAACTTGAATAGCGACATCTTTGTCAAATTTTGAAGAGTCAGCTGCTACATACACAGTTTGGGAAATATTGATAATTTGTTTTCGGGTAACAGCCTCCTCTAAATTGAAATCTGAAATTCCTTTTTCAATCGACACCCCACTAGCACAAATAAAAGCTTTATTAATATTTAGATGATTGAAGCGGAAGAGGAAATCATTAGACGTTACAGATTTTTCAGAATGACGAACTTTACCGCCGATAATGATCACTTCGATATTGGAGCCGATTAAATCAAAGGCTACAGGAAGTGAGTTTGTAATAACGGTTAATTTTTCTTTTTCTAATAAAAAAGGTGTCATTTGATATGTGGTCGTTCCACTATCTAAAAAAATACACTCCCCATCTTGTACTAAAGAAGCGCAAGCTTTTGCGATCGCGATCTTTTCTGGTAGCTGTTCATGAAGTCGATTATCCATCAACCCCTCAACAGGTTCAATATATTTAACACCGCCATAAAACTTCTCCATCTTCCTATCTAGTACAAGCTGTTGAATATCACGACGGATTGTTTCCATTGAAACGTTAAACTCTTTTGTTAATGTTACTAATTTTACTACTTTATGTTTCCGAACAAATTGCAAAATATGCTGTTGCCTTTCTATTGTATACATTTCATCACCTCTACTAAATAATAATCGAAATGAACGCAACCTTGTCAAAAGTTGGTCAGAATTTACTCAACATTTACACAAATATGTAATTCCTTTTACAAATTGTCCCTATACTAAGGTTAAGAACTAAAGAGAGGTGACCAATTTGTTAGAACTAAAAAATATCTCGAAAAACTATAAAAATAAAAAAGTTTTAATGAATATAAATTTAAACATTCAATCGGGTGAAATAGTTTCGTTACTAGGACCGAGTGGTTGTGGGAAAACAACTTTACTCAATATTATTCTAGGTCTTACTCAACATACGAATGGACAGCTTTTTTACAACGGACAAGATATATCGAAACAATCTATGCAAGATCGAGGGTTTAATATTGTTTTTCAGGACTTTGCGTTGTTCCCGCATTTAAATGCTTATGACAATATCGTCTATGGTTTGAAAAATAAAAAAGAAGGAATGTCAAAAAAAGAGGTGCAGGAATATATAGACTTTTTAGAACTGACCCCACATTTACATAAGAAGATTCATGAGTTATCAGGCGGGCAAAAACAGCGTGTCTCTATAGCTAGAACGCTTGTGATGCAGCCTAAAATATTATTGTTGGATGAACCGTTAAGTGCGCTTGATGGTGTGATAAAGGAATCGATTAAGGAACGTATTCAATCCATTGCTCGCCAATTTAATTTAACGACAATCATTGTCACGCACGATCCAGAGGAAGCTCTCACACTATCAGATAAAGTGCTAATTATTAATGAGGGAACTGTTTCGCAATTTGGAACGCCGCAAGAAATAGTAAATACACCAGAAAACCAATTTGTTGAAGATTTTATATTAAGACAGCTTCATATAAAACGTCATAACATTTATCAGCTATTTGGAGAATCGTATGCTTAAAACAAATAAAATAATGAAATTGATTTTTCTTCCGATTATTTTCTTTTTTGTATTCTTTTTAATTGTTCCGTTACTGTATATGTTTTGGCAATCTTTAAAAAAGGGGAAGGCCCTCACCATTCAAAACTATGTGGAAACATTGCGAAATGTGGAGATTCGTGATGCGTTTTTCAATAGTTTTCAAGTCTCTTTAATAGCAGCTTTGATCACGACAATTTTGGCTTTTTTATTGGCCTATGCTGTTCATTTTACAACGATGCATCGATTTACGAAAAAGCTTGTTCAAGTGGGTATTACCTTACCGATGCTATTACCAACCATAACATATGGCTTTGTACTGATTTATACCTTTGGCAATCAAGGGATTATTACGAAGATACTTGGTCAGCCCTTGTTTACGGTTTATGGATTTAACGGTTTATTAATTGGTTATGTGCTGTATACATTGCCTGTTGCTTTTATATTAATGCAAAATTCTATGCAATATATTGATAAAAGATTTCTGCTAGTTTCCATGCTGATGCATGATCGTCCATACCGAAGATTTTATCATACAGTATTTCGTCCGATGCTAGGGACGATTGGTGGGGCATTCATACTATCGTTTGTGTTAAGTTTTACAGATTTCGGGATACCTGCGTCAGTTGGTGGTAGCTACAAAGTTATTGCTACTGAGCTATATCAAGCGATGCTTGGTTCCATTGTACATTTCGAGAGAGGTGCAGTGATTTCGATTTTAATGTTAGTACCTGCAGTGCTTGGTGTCGTTATGTTAACAATTTTGGAACGATTTAATTTTCATTATAAGGAGGTTTCTAAAAGTGACCTCGTTGTCCATCGTTTCCGTGATGTAATGTTTACTGTTTTCTCGTTTGTTTGTGTAGGTGCGGTATTAATCATGTTTTCAACAATATTTATAATACCTTTTACGAAAGGATATCCATATGATTTCAGCTTTACATTTGAGCATGTGAAAAACGTACTAGCTGAACAGGGCTTGAAGCAAGTTTATATGAACTCGCTAATAGTGGCTGTTTTGACAGCTGTTTTAGGTGTGGCTGTAGCGTTTGTGTCCGCTCTATTAAATGTACGAACACCGCTTAAAGGAAGGAAAAGCATAGATTTTGCTTCAATGGTTACGAATACTGTGCCGGGCATGGTACTTGGTCTGTCTTACTTGTTTTTCTTTAATGGGAGTTCCTTAAAAGGGACATTCCTCATCATTATTGCGTGTAATGTCGTTCACTTCTTTACAACACCATATTTAATGGCGAAAAATTCATTGCAAAAAATGGATCCGACATGGGAAGTGACAGCAGAGCTATTAAAAGATTCATGGTTGAAAACGGTTATTCGCGTTATTTTACCGAATATTAGACCTACGATTTATCAAATGTTTAGCTATTATTTTTTAAACGCTATGGTGACTGTTAGCGGGGTAATTTTCCTTGTTAGCACGAAAACGATGCTTGTATCGACACGTATAAAAGAACTTCAACATTTCGCGAAGTATACAGACATTTTTGTTCTATCGATTTTTATTTTATGTACAAACCTCATTGTGAAATTAGGTTGTGACTATATAGCAACACCTAAAGAAAAAACAAAGGAGCATAAAGATGAAAAAATCAACAGTAATGATGTTAGGTACAGTTAGCTCAGCAATTGTTTTGGCTGCATGTGGAGGAGTGGAAGCGGGTTCGAACGATCAAGTTATTATTTATTCAAATGCGGATGATGAAGCAATTGATGTCATGGAAGCAACATTAGATAACAAGGGGTATAAAGGTAAATATTTAATACAATCATTCGGAACGTCTGAACTGGGCGGGAAAATAATGGCGGAGGGGAAAGACATTGAGGCAGATGTCGTAACAACAGCTTCTTATTTTATAGAAAGTGCGCAAAAATCTAAATCTATGTTTGTAGATGTATCTTCTGATTTAAAGCCTTTAGATGATGGTTCTACATTTGCATTACCGATTTTAGGGAATATCGGCTCGATTTTTATTAATACGGATTTATTAAAACAAAAAGGTTTGCCAGTTCCAACATCTATAAAGGATTTAACAAACCCTGCCTATAAAGATTTATTGTCATTTCCTAATATTCTAGACTCGTCAACAGGTTGGTTGTTAGTGCAGGCCATTATTAATGAGTATGGAGAAAAAGAGGGTAAAGAACTATTAGCTGATTTAATCAAAAATGCTGGACCGCATATCGAAAGCTCGGGCTCTGGGCCTATTAAAAAAGTAAAAACGGGCGAGGTAGCTGTAGGGTTTGGTCTACGGATTCAAGCTATTGATGCTAAAAAAGAAGGGATACCGATTGATTATATCGATCCAATAGAAGGTAACTTT
This sequence comes from Lysinibacillus sp. EB271-A1-10B, assembly GCF_058791335.1. Lineage (NCBI taxonomy): Bacteria > Bacillati > Bacillota > Bacilli > Caryophanales > Bacillaceae > Lysinibacillus > Lysinibacillus sp. EB271-A1-10B. The sequence goes on along the minus strand of NZ_JBYTDL010000001.1, from coordinate 429,409 downwards.
ACATTAACAGAATCAGTGGCTGTAGTAGATAAAGAGGGGGATGAAGCGTTAGCGCATGAAATAGCCAAAGTAATCGCAACGGAGGCCCGCCCTGATTTATTGAAGCAATATCCTGTAGCTCTTTATGAAGGTGAGCAAGTAAATGAAGAGTATGTGCCTAAACATTTAAAGAAATGGGACACGACATTAACGGTAGACCTATTGGAAAAACATCAAGCTTTCTTTAAAGAAGCGCAAAAATAAGGAGATATCAATTTTATGAACAACTATAAATTGTTAACGCCAGGTCCTTTAACGACAACTGCAGCAGTAAAACAAGAGATGTTAAAAGATCGTTGCACATGGGATGACGATTATAAAAGTGTCACACAAACAATACGTAAGCAGCTTTTAGAGTTAGCACAAGTGACAGAAACGGATTATACAACGGTTCTTATGCAGGGAAGTGGTAGTTTTGTTGTAGAATCTGTGTTAACAACTGCTGTTGGAGAGGAAGATAAAGTACTTATTATCACAAATGGTGCTTACGGTGAACGCATTGTTGAAATGGCAAAAGTGCTTAAACTACAGCACGCGGTCTATAGTGTTCCTTATAATGAACAGCCGTCACCACTCGAAGTGAAAGCGCTGTTGGAAAGTGATTTAACAATAACACATGTGGCTATTGTACATTGTGAGACGACAACGGGCATTTTAAATCCTATTCATGAAATAGGAGGCGTTGTCAAAGGGTTGGATAAAACGTTTATCGTTGATGCGATGAGTAGCTTCGGTGGCGTACCAATGGATTTAAAAGCATTAGGGATTGATTATTTAATTAGCAGTGCTAATAAATGTATCCAAGGGGTACCTGGATTTGGGTTTGTTATCGCAAAGATTGATGAATTAGAAAAGTGTAAAGGGCAAGCTAGAAGTGTTGCATTAGATTTATATAATCAGTGGGAAGTGATGAAACTCGATGGAAAATGGCGTTTTACATCCCCTACACATGTAGTAGCAGCTTTTGCGAAGGCATTAGAGGAACTTGTGGAAGAAGGAGGGATACGTGCTCGTTACGAACGATATGCGAATAATAATCGTATACTTCGTACTCAATTGCAAGCACTTGGTTTTAACGCTTATATTTCAGAGGGGTTACAATCACCTATTATTACGACATTTTTATTCCCTTATGAAGGGTTCTCCTTCGATCATTTCTATAGTGCGATGAAAAAAGCAGGATTTGTCATTTATCCGGGGAAACTAACAGATGTGGATACATTCCGAATTGGCAATATTGGAGATATTCATGAAGATGATATGAAGACATTGTGTAAGGTTATCGAAAATTATATGGTGGTGATAAAAAAATGAAGATTGAAGCGATTATTTTAGATTGGGCAGGTACAACTGTTGATTTTGGTTGCTTTGCTCCTGTGAATGTTTTTCTTACAGTTTTTGAAGATGTGGGAATCAAGGTTACGCTAGAGGAAGCACGTAAACCGATGGGCATGTTGAAAATAGATCATATTCGTACAATGCTTGAAATGCCAAGAATTCGTGAGGCATGGAACGAAAAGTATGGACGAGATTTTACGCAAGAGGATGTCTACGCTTTATATATGCAGTTTGAATCAAAGTTAATGGAATCTTTAGCGACTTACACGGATCCGATTCAGTATGTGATAGAAACGATACAACAATTAAAAGAAGAGGGTATTCGTATCGGTTCCACAACGGGATATACAGACTTGATGATGGAGGTAGTGACTCCGCATGCAGCGGCTAAAGGATATGAACCTGATTTTTTAGTAACACCTACTCAATTAGGAGATAAAGGACGCCCTTACCCATATATGATTTTTAAAAATATGGAGGCATTAGGGATTAAGTCAACGAAGCAAGTGGTGAAGATTGGTGATACAACTTCAGATATTCAAGAAGCTCTAAATGCAGGTGTATGGGCTGTTGGTGTTATTATTGGCAGCTCTGAAATGGGGTTATCTGAAGAAGAGTATTGGGCTTTATCTGAAGAAGAGCAGCAATTTGCTGTTGAAAAAACAGCAATAATATTTAAAGAAACAGGTGCGCATTATACGATTCGAACGATGAAAGAGCTCCCTGCATTATTGGAAAAAATTAATGAACGTTTAGAACGAGGAATCGTAACGGTTTAATGCCTCAGGTGGATGCTAGACTAATCCCGAAGTTAAAGTGTCAGATGAATATCATAGCGAGGCAAGAAAAAGTAAACCCCGCAGTTTAAAAAAACTGCAGGGGTTTGCTTTCTTTTTCGTGCGCCTAATCGCGCTCATATGGTGTAGAATCTGGAATTTCCGCAAATGGATTTTTTTCATTGATGCGGTCGTAAAACATAACGCCGTTAAGGTGGTCTAATTCGTGTTGGAAGGCTATAGCAGGCATTCCTTTAAGGCGCATTTTTTTCTCTTCACCGTCAACGGTTTTAAATTTAACTGTAACACGAGCATGACGCGGTACATAGCCTGGAACATTGCGATCTACAGAAAGACAGCCCTCGCCTGTTGCAAGGTACGTGTTTTCTACTGAGTGACTAACGATTTTTGGGTTGATTGCTACAAAACTTAATTGTTCGCCATTCTCGTCTGTTAAATGAAGGGCAAACATTCGATGGAGGCTATTTACTTGATTGGCAGCTAGTCCAATGCCGCTACGTAGGTTATATTTATCTGCCATTTCGGGATCTTGGCTGTATATTAAATATTGAAGCATGTCTTCTGCGAGTTGTTTTACTTCATCAGTTAAAGGGAATTTTACCTCCTCGGCTTTTGTGCGTAAAGTCGGATGACCTTCGCGAATAATATCATCCATTAAAATCATATATGAATCTTCCTTTCGACTTTGTAGTGTCTTACTTATAAGTATACATCACGTCTTTAAACAATCACATGAAAAAAACCTTATTTGAATATACTTAAAAAATTTTTCAATAGCTATTAGATTGTCTGAAACTGGGCATTCTACTATTGGTAATCATGTAGGAGAACGTAATAATTGAGTACCTTTAATATGGTGTTATAATACAGAAAAAATTAATTAATGGTACAGTATGGAACAGAGTTGTTTAATTGTTATGTTAGAAAAAATCTTTGTTTGTACGCGTAATATATGATTGACCGACAGTGTTTTATTCAGTATACTGAGTGCAAAGAATAAGTTGTACTAGTTGAAACGGTGATTTATTTTAATACAGCTGAAAGGGAGATGTGACAAATGAGCAAGAAAAACAATAATATTTTTGATGCTAAACAAACGCTAACTGAAATCGAAGATAAGTTTGAAATGTTTCAAATTTTGAATGAAGAAGGCGAAATTATAAATGAAGAGGCAGACCCAAAGCTATCTGATGAGGAACTAGTTGAGTTAATGACGCGTATGGTTTATACACGTATTTTAGACCAACGATCTATCTCTCTTAACCGTCAAGGTCGCTTAGGCTTCTATGCACCAACTGCTGGGCAAGAAGCTTCACAACTTGCGTCACACTTTGCATTAGAAAAAGAAGATTGGATTTTACCGGGTTACCGTGATGTACCACAAATCGTATGGCATGGTTTACCTTTAGATAAAGCGTTTTTATTCTCACGCGGTCATTTTGCGGGGAACCAAGTTCCTGAGGGCGTAAACGTATTAGCACCTCAAATTATTATCGGTGCACAATATATTCAAGCAGCAGGTGTAGCTCTTGGTATTCAAAAACGTGGTAAAAAGGCAGTGGCAGTAACTTATACAGGTGATGGTGGTTCATCACAAGGGGATTTCTATGAAGGCATTAACTTTGCAGGTGCATTTAAATCACCAGCAATCTTCATTGTACAAAATAACCAATTCGCCATTTCAACACCTCGCGAATTACAAACAGCTGCAAAAACAATCGCTCAAAAAGGTGTAGCAGCAGGCTTACCAAGTATTTTAGTAGATGGAATGGATGCGCTAGCAGTTTACGTAGCAACACGTGATGCACGTGAGCGCGCAGTAAATGGCGAAGGTCCAACTTTAATTGAAACAATGTGCTATCGCTATGGTCCTCATACAATGGCAGGGGATGACCCAACGCGTTACCGTACATCAGATACAGATAATGAATGGGCACAAAAAGACCCTCTTGTACGCTTCCGTAAATACCTTGAGGCAAAAGGTCTGTGGGATGAGCAAAAAGAAGAGGCTGTTATTGAGCGTGCAAAAGAAGAAATTAAAGAAGCAATCAAAAAAGCCGATGCTGCTCCAAAACAAAAAGTAACAGAGTTAATGGAAAACATGTATAAAGGCGAAATGCCATCTAATTTAAAAGAACAGTATGAAATCTACAAAGAGAAGGAGTCGAAATAACCTATGGCACAAATGACGATGATTCAAGCAATTACAGATGCACTTCGCACAGAATTAAAGAATGATGAAAACGTTCTTGTATTCGGAGAAGATGTAGGTGTCAACGGTGGGGTATTCCGCGCAACTGAAGGCCTACAAAAAGAATTTGGTGTTGACCGTGTATTCGATACACCGTTAGCAGAATCAGGTATTGGTGGCTTAGCGGTCGGTCTTTCTCTACAAGGTTTCCGTCCGGTTCCTGAAATCCAGTTCTTCGGCTTTGTATATGAAGTAATGGACTCAATCAGTGGTCAATTAGCACGTATGAGCTACCGTAGCGGTGGTGTCTATAATGCACCAGTAACAATCCGTTCTCCGTTTGGTGGAGGTGTGCATACACCTGAAATGCACTCTGATAGCTTAGAAAGCTTAATGACAGCACAGCCAGGTTTAACAGTTGTTGTGCCATCAACACCATACGATGCTAAAGGTTTACTTATTTCATCTATTCGAAATGATAACCCAGTCATTTTCTTAGAGCATTTAAAATTATATCGTTCATTCCGTGAAGAGGTACCTGAGGAAGCATACGAAATTCCACTAGGTAAAGCGGATGTAAAACGTGAAGGTAAAGATTTAACAATTATTGCCTACGGTTTAATGGTTCACGAAAGCTTAAAGGCAGCAGAGGAACTAGAAAAAGAAGGTCACTCTGTAGAAGTAATTGATTTACGTACAATCCAACCAATTGATATTGAGACAATTATTGCGTCTGTTGAAAAAACAGGTCGTGCAATCGTTGTACAAGAGGCTCAAAAACAAGCAGGTATTGCTGCAAACGTAGTGGCTGAAATTACAGAGCGCGCGATTTTAAGTTTAGAAGCACCTGTACTTCGTGTAGCTGCACCAGATACTGTGTACCCATTCCCACAAGCTGAAGGTGTTTGGTTACCGAACTATAAAGATGTAATGGAAACAGCTAAAAAAGTTTTAACATTCTAATGTAACTTCTAAACTTGAAAGACAGCAAATAGAAAGGATGGGTACACATGGCATTTGAATTTAGATTACCGGATATTGGCGAGGGTATTCACGAAGGCGAAATTGTTAAGTGGTTCGTTAAAGCTGGAGATACAGTAAAAGAAGACGATATTCTTTGTGAAGTACAAAATGATAAAGCAGTAGTAGAGATTCCGTCTCCAGTTGAAGGGACAGTAGAAGAAGTTTTAGTAGGAGAAGGCACAGTAGCAGTTGTTGGTGATGTCTTAATCCGCCTTGATGCACCTGGCTATGAAGATTTAAAGCTAAAAGGTGATGACCATGCTGAAGCGAAAACAGAGGCTCAAGTTCAGGCGACTGCTGAGTATGGTAAGGAAGTAGCAAAGGCACCTGTTGAAGTTGAGCAGGCTCCAGAGAAAGCTACTGAAAAGACTGAAACTGTTGTGGTAGCTGAAGATAATAAGCGTATCATTGCAATGCCATCAGTACGTAAATTTGCACGAGACAATGATGTGAATATTCGTGAAGTTAATGGTACAGGCAAAAATGGTCGTATTTTAAAACAAGATATTGAGAATTTCCTAAAAGGTGGAGGCGTTGTAGAGGCTGAAGCAGCAGCACCAGTGGCTAATGAAGAAGCTGTGCAGCAAGAAACAACTACACAAGTAGCACCAGTAGTCCTTGAAGGTGATTTCCCAGAAACACGTGAGAAAATGTCGGGCATTCGAAAAGCGATTGCAAAAGCGATGGTTCACTCGAAACAAACGGCTCCACATGTTACACTAATGGATGAAGTCGATGTAACAGCTCTAGTAGCACATCGCAAAAAATTCAAAGATATCGCTGCTGAAAAAGGTGTTAAATTAACGTACTTACCATATGTAGTTAAAGCGCTAATTTCAACTTTACGCGAATTCCCAGAATTTAACCGCTCATTAGATGATGCAACACAAGAAATTATTCAGAAGCATTATTACAATATTGGTATTGCAGCAGATACAGAAAAAGGCTTGCTAGTACCAGTTATTAAGCACGCGGATCGTAAATCTGTTTTTGCAGTATCAAATGAAATTAATGAATTAGCGACTAAAGCGCGTGAAAGCAAGCTTGCACCACATGAAATGAAGGGCGCTTCGATGTCGATTACGAATATCGGCTCTGCAGGAGGACAATGGTTTACTCCGGTAATTAATCATCCTGAAGTAGCGATACTAGGTATTGGCCGAATTTCAGAAAAACCTGTAATAAAAAATGGTGAAATTGTAGCCGCACCTGTGTTAGCATTATCATTGAGCTTTGATCATCGTATGATTGATGGAGCCACTGCGCAAAATGCTTTAAATCACTTAAAGCGTTTGTTAAGTGAACCAGAATTATTATTAATGGAGGCGTAACAAAAATGGTAGTAGGAGATTTTCCAATCGAAACAGATACTCTTGTCATTGGTTCAGGTCCTGGAGGATATGTAGCAGCAATTCGTGCAGCTCAAACTGGCCAAAAAGTAACAATCGTTGAAAAAAATGTACTTGGTGGTGTGTGCTTAAACGTAGGTTGTATCCCATCAAAAGCATTAATTTCAGTAGGTCACCGTTTTGAGCATGCTAAACATTCAGATGACATGGGTATCATCGCTTCTGATGTGAAATTAGACTTCTCAAAAGCACAAGCATTTAAAGACAGCGTTGTTAAAAAATTAACTGGCGGTGTTGAAGGCTTACTTAAAGGTAATAAAGTTGAAATTGTACAAGGTGAAGCTTATTTCGTTGACGCTCATTCAGTGCGTATCATCAATGGTGAATCTGCTCAAACTTACACATTTAACAATGTAATTATCGCAACGGGTTCTCGCCCAGTTGAAATTCCAACATTTAAATTCTCTGATCGCGTACTAAATTCTACTGGCGCACTTTCTTTACAAGAAGTACCAGGTAAATTAGTCGTTATCGGTGGAGGCTATATTGGTACAGAGTTAGGTTCAGCATATGCTAACCTTGGCTCACAAGTAACAATTATCGAAGGCGGAAAAGATATCTTAGCTGGCTTCGAAAAACAAATGACACAAATCGTGAAAAAAGGCCTTAAAAAGAAAGGCGTTGAAATGGAAGTAAACGCATCTGCAAAAGGCGTTGAAGAAACAGAAAACGGCGTAGTAGTAACATATGAAGTTGGCGGAGAAGAGAAAAAAGTTGAAGCTGACTACGTATTAGTAACTGTAGGTCGTCGTCCAAATACAGATGAAATGGGCCTTGCTGAAATCGGTGTTGAATTCGGTGAACGTGGTCTTATCAATGTTGACAAACAATGCCGTACAAATATTCCAAACATCTATGCAATTGGTGATATTGTAGCTGGTCCTCAGCTTGCTCATAAAGCATCTTACGAAGGTAAAGTTGCTGCTGAAGCAATCGCTGGTGAAAAATCAATCGTTGATTATTTAGCTATTCCTGCTGTATGCTTCACAGATCCAGAAATGGCAACAGTTGGTTATAACGAAGATGAAGCGAAAGCTGAAGGCATCGAATACACTGCAGCGAAATTCCCATTCGCAGCAAATGGTCGTGCACTTGCATTAAACCAAACAGAAGGTTTCGTGAAGCTAGTTGCGCGTAAAGAAGATGGCTTATTAATCGGTGCTCAAATCGTAGGTGCTGGTGCATCAGATATGATCGCTGAAATGGGCTTAGCTATTGAAGGCGGTATGACTGCTGAAGATATCGCGTTAACAATCCATGCTCACCCAACATTAGGTGAAATTACAATGGAAGCTGCTGAGGTATTACTTGGCAATCCAATCCATATTGTAGCAAAAAAATAATAAAGTTTATGAAAACGGCTATAAAGCATTTGCTTTGTAGCCGTTTTTTTGTATATTACATGTAATTTTGATAAAGTAATTATATCGAATGAATATTCTAAAAATATAGTTCGGTTGGGAACGTATTACATACCGGATAGACTTTGTGTCAAATAAATCTAGTAATTGACTGCTAGATGTCCGGAAATGATAACGATGTCTTTGAAACAAGGGAAGTTGAACAAAATACTGGGGTGATAAAAATGGAACTAGGCTTAAAGGGGAAAGTAGCAGTTATTACAGGCTCAAGTAAGGGAATTGGCTATTATACAGCGATGCAGCTTGTGAAAGAGGGAGCGAAGGTTGTACTTTGTGCTCGTGGTGAAAAACAGCTTCAAGTGGCTGCTGGCTGTATTAAAAATGAAACAGGCGAGGACGTTTTAATTGTACCAACTGATATTACAAAAGAAAAAGATTGTAAGTACTTAATAGAACGAGCAGTAGAGCATTTTGGTCGCCTTGATATTCTGATTAATAATGCAGGTACAGCTTCAGCAAATCCATTTGAATCGGTTAGTAGTGAGCTATGGCAGGCTGATGTAGATTTAAAGGTGTTTGGTGCTGTCAATTGTTCAAAATATGCTGCACCTCATTTGCGTAAGGTTGGTGGCGGTGCAATAGTTAATGTAACTGCGGTAATGGCTAAAACACCACCGGCAAGCTCACTCCCTAGTACTGTAAGTCGTGCGGCAGGTCTGGCATTAACGAAAGCTATGAGCAAAGACTTAGGAAAAGATAATATACGTGTGAACTCTGTTTGTATTGGGCTTATTCGTAGTGATCAAATAGAGAAGACATGGAAAGAGGCAGAACCCGAGCTATCGTGGGATGAGTATTCTCGTAAAGTAGGTCAAGCAATTCCACTTGGTCGTGTAGGGGATACTCAAGAAGCGGCAAATGTCATTACTTTTTTAGTATCTGATGCAGCTAGTTATGTGTCTGGCACTTCTGTAAACATTGATGGCGGTTCTGGACACGCATTATAGATACATAAAAGAGTGAAGAGAATAGGTTCTCTCCACTCTTTTTTATTCTTCTTCATTAATAATGACATTTTTACCACGCATTTTCATAAAGATCGGTATGAGTAACCAAGACACTGCAACAATTAGAAATACTAATGATAATGGCTTACTTACAAAAATTGAGAAATCACCATTTGAAATAGTTAAAGCGCGACGCATATTGTTCTCGATCATAGGGCCTAAAACTAGGGCTAGTACTAGCGGTGCTACAGGATAGTCGTTTTTGGCGAAAAGATATCCGAGTATACCACAGGCAAGTAATAAATATAAATCGAACGTCGTATATTGAACAGCATAAACGCCAAAGAATGATATAGCTATTATTATAGGTAATAAATATTTCTTTGGAGTTTCAATGACCTTTGCAAAAACACGAACAAGTGGCATATTCAAAATTAATAACATTAAGTTACCGATAAACATACTCGCGATTAAACCCCAAGCCACTTCAGGATGCTCGTCGAAAAGTAAGGGACCAGGCTGAATATTATACATAATGAGTGCCCCCATTAAAATAGCGGTAGTTCCAGAACCAGGGATACCTAATGTTAATAATGGAATCATTGCGCCACCCGAAGCTGCGTTGTTCGCTGATTCAGGTCCAGCTACACCAGCAATATGACCTTTACCGAATTGCTCTGGTGTTTTACTGAATTTTTTCTCGGTAATATAAGAAAAGAAAGAAGCAAGAGTTGCTCCAGCCCCTGGTAAGACACCAATGAAAAATCCTAAAAATGAGCCACGTGCAATGGGTACCATACTATCTTTAAAATCTTGCTTTGTTGGGAAAACGCGATTAATCTTCGCAATTTGACCGTCATCGTTGTCTTTTTCAAGTATTGTTTTGAATACTTCACCTAAGGCAAATAAACCAACTGCAATTGTCAAAAATTCAATCCCAGAGAACAGTGTTGGTTGACCAAATGTAAAACGTTCGATTCCAGATACAGCATCAATCCCGATTGTACCAATCATTAAACCAAGCACCGTCATGATTAAAGCTTTTGTAATCGAGCGCCCAGCTAGTCCACTAACTGCGGCAAGACCTAATAGCATTAAAGAAAAATATTCAGCAGGGCCGAATTTTAATGCGATACTTGATAAAGGCTTTGCTAATAGTACAAGGCCAAGCAATGCTATAATGCCTGCGCAAAATGAGCCAATCGCCGCAATAGCAAGAGCACTACCGGCACGACCTTGTTTAGCCATTTGATAACCATCTAGTGTTGTAACAACAGAAGAAGATTCTCCGGGTGTATTCAATAAGATAGAAGTAGTTGAGCCGCCGTACATAGCTCCGTAATATACGCCTGCAAGTAAAATAATGGAACTTGCAGCGGCAGCTTCAGTTGGTAGCCCTGAAGTAAGTGTTGCAGTAACTGGAATGAGTAAAGCAACTCCACTCATTGGACCTATTCCAGGAAGTACTCCAACCGCAGTTCCGATAATAACACCGACGAACGCAAATAATAAATTTTGCCATTGAAAGGCAACTGCAAAGCCATCTGCTAGAAATTGCAATGTTGTCATGTTTTCACTCCTTTACATTAAAAAGTTGGGAAACTAGGCAAAGATCCTCCTAAAATAACTGAAAATACATAATAAATGCCAACTGAAAAAGCGACTGAAATACTAATAGAAGCTAATATTTTTCCTCGTTCCATCGTTTGGAAACCGATTAATAAAAAGATAAATGTTGTAATAACGTAACCTACTATTTCAAGAAAAAATACATAGGCAATCGCACTAATAAATAGTATTAGAAACTTCTTTAGTTCAATGGGTGTTGTTTGTGATGATGTTTTTGTGTTTCTCACTATTTTTGACTTCGCAGCTTGTTTCCATGTCTCGTAGAAGAGCCGTAAACTTAGTAAAATTAGAACTATACCTAATCCCAAAGGAAATGATTTGGGTCCAACTGTGGATCCATATGCACTATCAGAAATTTGTGTTGCTTCTGTGATAAATAAAATACCAATGATGAAAAATGCAATACTCGAAATTTTATCGAAAGTTTGGCTCAAACGTTTTATCCTCCCCTTGAGAAAAGCGACTATTAAAGTCGCTTTTCTTTATTTTTGCATATCTAAGGCTGTTAAAAGTTCAACGATTATTTTATTTTGTTGATCTAAATACTTTGTGAATTCTTCAGCATTGCGGTACTCACTTTGCCAGCCATTACGCGCTACTTCAGATTTCCACTCATCCGTTTCTACCATTGCTTGTAATTTTTCGGACCAGTATGCAAAAGCATCTTTTGACATATTTTTCGGACCAAAAATACCGCGCCAAATTGTAAACTCTTCATCAATACCTGCTTCTTTAAATGTTGGTACATCGGCTAGTTCACCTTCTAAACGATCTGAAGAACTGACTGCTAGTACGCGGACATCACCTGATTTTACATAAGTTGCAATTGTCGAGGCATCTGTGGCAATTACATCGGCATTACCTCCTAAAAGCGCGGCAACAGCTTCACCACCACCATCATAAGAAACGTATTTAACTGTTTTTAAATCGATTCCTGATTTAAATGCCGGAATAATACCTATCAAATGATCCATGGAACCAGGTGAAGATCCTCCTGCAAGTGTTACATTTTGTGGATTAGTTTTTAAAGCATTTAACATGTCATTTAGGGTTTTGTAAGGCGAATCCTTTTTAACAACAATTGCACCATAGTCACGCGTTAACTGTGCTATTGGCGTTGTATCCTTGTAACCAAATTTACTGTTTCCTTCAGCTTTTTCATGATTAATCAAAATAGGTGGTGATTTTACCATTAGCATGTAGTCATTATTAGATTCTTTAGTTGCAAAAGTAGCCATAAATACTGCGCCTCCGCCACCAGGTTTGTTTTCGACTTGAATTGGTTTTTCAATAAGTTTCGTATCATTCATCGTTTTAGAAATTGCACGTGCTGTTAGATCCCAGCCACCTCCAGCGCCAGAAGGAGCAACAATCGTAATATTGTTTTTTGGATAATTGCTTACTTTCTTTTCTTCTGTGCCTTCATCGCTTGAAGAATCTGAAGAAGTACAGCCTGCTAAAGTAGCTAATAAAAGTGCAGCTGTTGCAAATTTCATCCATGTTTTCCACATAAGAAATCCCCCTTGTAAAAGAAATATGGTAGCGCTGGAATTGCGAGCGCTACCATAAATTTACCGTATATTCTGACAATAACAATGTTGTGATAATAATGATAATTTATTTCATTTTGATCATAAAGTTTATTCTGCATTAACAATTAGTAAATTATCTGTACCGAAAGAAGAAGTTTGGTGGGCGATTGACTGTGCGTGAAAGCCCGATTGGTGAAAACTAATAATTAGTAGGGATGAAGAAAAACCCCTGCTAAAAGTTTCGCTTTATTGAGTGATGAAGTATCTACGCTCTGGTCGACCGACGGTACCATAAATAAGTTCAGTATGTGCCTGTCTTTGCGTAACGAGAAATTCTAAATAACGCCGAGCTGTAGAACGGCTAACCCCGATATTTTTTCCTAGTACTTCTGCAGTGGTACCATCTTCGATTGTATTTAAATAACTGATTACATAATTCATTGTTGTTGGATCGATCCCCTTTGGCAATAATGATAATTTTACTTTTTCATTGGAAGGTGCTTTTGGCCAGAGCTGTTCAATTTTTTCTTGTGTGAATTTTTCATCATTTTGTAAAATAACATGTTTCAAGCGGTATTTTTCGATACTTTCCTTCAATTGCTCGAAAGTAAAGGGTTTTAAAATATAGTCCGTCACATTTTTTCGATAAGCGTCATGCACAATATGCGCCTCTGTTGCGGCTGTAATCAAAATAATGTTAGTAAATGGTCGAAGCTCTTGGATTTTATCAATCAAATCAACACCAAGAATATCAGGTAAAAAAACATCTAATAGAATAAGTTGCGGAGAAAAAGACATGAGCCAGTCTAGTGCCTCCTCACCGGTATTTGCACAGGCAATGACATGAAATCCTTCAATTTTTTCTAAAAAACGCCGATGCACGTCCGCCACACGTACATCATCCTCTATAATCAATACTTCAATACTTTGCATCTTCTAAATTGCCCCCTTTGTTAATAGATACAATGAATAAAGCCCCGCTTAAATCTCCTTCTCCAAGAGCTAGTGTGCCGTTTAATTCATGAACACTTGAGATAACTTTACGTAAACCGTATCCTCTAAATTTTGTATCTTTTGTCGAAATATTTTCTAAGAAGAGTATTTCTAGCTTTTCTTGTGCTATGCCGTTCCCTGAATCTTCAACCTCTATTACAATTTCTTCGCCATTGTCAAAAACAAAAAGTCTAACAATTGGTGGCCGATCTTTGTTTTTCTCAACCTCTTCAAAAGCATTTGTCAACAAATTACCCATGATGGAAATGATGAGACTTTTTTCGATGTTTTCAGGCAATGTTTCTATATAACTGTCTTCATCGAAAATAAGTTTGACTTTTAATTCCCGGGCTCGATTGAAAAATCCAATAATAAGTCCATTTAAAAATGGATCTTTGACACGATTTGTAATGAACTGAGTTAATGAGGATTGTCCTTGTACCTCTTTATGAATAATAGATAAAGCTTCATCTGAGGCATTCAATTGAATTAGCCCAGATATTGTATAGAGAATATTGTTAAACTCATGTGTTTGTGAACGTAAGGCTTCGGTATACTGCTTCACTTGAGATAATTCGATCGCTAGCTGGTCAATTTCAGACTGCAAACGAAAACTAGCAACAGCGCCAACAATTTTACCTTTCATCTTTATGGGCACGCGGTTCACAATTACTTCATTTCCATTAATAATCATTGGTTTATCGTGTTGTTTTTTTCCATAAGTAAGTACTTCAAGAAGGTGAGTATTTGGAACATAATATTTAATATTTTCGCCAATTACGGAATCTTTGTCAGATAAATGCAGAATTTTAGCTGCGGCATTGTTCAGAGTTGTAATTTCACCTTTATGATTAACAGTAATAATTGCTTCTCGTACAGATTCAATCAATGCATTTTTCTCTGTGAAAAGATTGGCGATTTCATTTGGTTCGAGATTAAAAATTTGTTTTTTGATGCTACGAGATAAAAAAACGGAACAGAGAATACCAATTATTAAGGCAATCATCATAATATAAAAAATGTTGTCGAGATATTGCAAATATAGATGGTCTAATTCACTTGTTAAGTAGCCAATTGAAACGACACCGAGAACCGTTCCATCCGTATCTAACACAGGTGCTTTACCTCGAATTGACTCACCCATAGAGCCATTTGCAATCGAAATATAGGATTCTCCATCTAATAATGCACGGTCATTGTCGTCACCAACCATGGGTTTGCCAATTCGTTCAGTAATCGGATGGGAATAACGAATCCCATTTTTATCGCCAATAACTACATAAGCAGCTTCTGTTGTGTTCATAATAGTGATGCTGATTTTTTGAAGTGCTTCAGTTGGATTATCTGTTTTAAACGCAGCTAAAACATCACCACGATCAGCAGTTGTTTCTGCTAAATAAAGTGCTCTTTTTCCAAGTTGTGTTTGCAGTGCATCGGAAATTGTTAAATAAAATAATAAGCCAGCAAAGACTACAATGATTAGAATGAAAAAACTACTATAGTAGGCAAAGCGTGTTTGTAATTTTAATGGTTTTATAATAGATATTCATCTCCTTTTATAGGAATTTAGAAAATTCGAAATAGTAAATCTATAATAACAGCTAATATGTTCTATAATCTATGGTTGTTCAAAAACTATAAAAGGGATTCAAAGGTTGATAGAGTTGAGGAGCATTTAATTATTTTTGTATTTAGAAATAGTAGAAAGATACGTGTACCTAAATAGTATGTTTTGTTGAAATATTGTTTCTATTGTAGGTTTTTTTCTATTGTTTTTCTAAAATTATAATAGACAGAAAATTCCTGCAGTTGTAGAATGGACGTAATGGGGGGGAATGTGGCGAAATGTTGAACGAAAATTTTGTTGCGATGTTAAAGAGAGTTGTTCGAATTATTGTCCAGATTGGGATACTCAATATCTTTTATTACATGGGCGTCGGTATTGTTACTTTACTACAGGTACCTCTTCCCGGAAGTGTAATTGGATTACTATTATTAGCACTTTCACTCCATTTAAAAATAATTAAAGTAGAATACATTCAAGATGGAGCAGGTTTTTTAATTGGCGTATTAACCTTGTTTTTCATTCCTGCAACAGTAGGAGTGATTGACTACCCTGAACTTGTTTCAACAACTGGTCTATTGATTATGCTAGCCGTTATTGCAAGTACGCTAATCTCTATTTATGTGACGGGATTACTTAGTCAAATTGTTGAGAAAAAAGAGCTAACTAAAAAAGAAACAGAAGCCATTGTAGAAGAAGGAGAGGGGGAATTAACGGTTGATTGAAATTATTGTTGTCGTTAGTACCGTTGTGTTATTCGTATTATTTACAAAACTTTATCAACGTTTCCCTCATCCTTTAATGATTCCGCTAGTGACGACAACTATCGTCAGTGCAATTATGTTAGTAATCTTTAATATTCCATACTCTACATATATGGAGGGTGGTGAATGGCTACAAAAAATGCTAGGTCCAGCAGTTGTAGCACTTGCTTATCCTTTATATAACCAGCGTAAGATTATTATGAAATATAAATATGCAATTTTGTCAGGTATATTTATTGCCATGATTACAGGTTTAGTGACAATATTTATTATGCTGAAATGGATTGGTGTTAATAAAAGCTGGTTGCTGACAGCATTACCTAAATCGTTAACGACACCTGTAGGTATGCAGGTGAGTGAGACAATTGGAGGCATACCACCTTTAACAGCTGTGCTTGTCATGCTGGCAGGGTTTGTAGGCGCTATTATAGGACCATTAGTCATTAAACACGGCAAAATTGACTCCGCCGTTAGTAGAGGTGTTGCGGTAGGTAGCGCTTCACACGGTGTTGGTCTTGTTAAATTAAGAGAATACGGAGAACAAGAATTATCAGTAGGCTCATTATCTATGGCCTTAACTGCAATTATTGGCGCATTTTTATGTCCATTATTTGTTTATTTATTCTTGTGAAAAAGCTATATACAGAATCTGTATATAGCTTTTTTTAACTTTTTTCGATAATAAACTGAATGGTATGAGCAAGGCCTGTGTGGAGCTTACCTTCATTTCGCACTTGTTCACCTGTGAAAAAATGAATGATTTTATAAGGCTGACACCATTTTAGAATATCTAATGGATCATATAAAAAATCAAGCTGTCTTGGGCCACCTGAGGCGTAGGGTAGTTGATAAATTGAATAAAGTTCCATCATAATACGACCGCCAGACTTTACGGAATCGACAATCTTCTTAAACACTTCTTGTTGGTGCTCAGCCGGAAAATGTCCAAACACCATAATAGCAGCATCAAACGTTTCGATTGGTAGTTCATCTTCAAGTAGGTCAGTAAGCTTTGTATGAACAGCAACATTATGCTTTTCTGCAAGCTGATTTGTTTTTTTAAGACCGCTTTCAGCATAATCAAAGGCAGTTACTGTATGGCCTTGTAAAGCTAAAAATACTGCATTGCGACCTTCACCTTCTGCGTATGCAGCCACGTTTGTATAATCTTCTAAGTAGTGAACATAGTCTTCTATAAAAGCATTTGGTTGCTCACCATAAACGTATTCGATTGTGTTAAATCGTTGATCCCATGTGTTCAATCCTATCACTCCCATTAAGTTCTTTCAGCGGATGTCAAGGAATCGGAAAGGAGTTCTTAGGGGATGTTAGCCTAAAATCATCGCATCCATGCGATAACGGCTAACTGACCTGCATCGGTAAAAACGCCACGTCCTGTGGCATTACCGAAATGACCGACATCGTGTCGGCCCTCGTGCAGGCCTAAGCACAAAGCCGATTCTGGACGCAATTATGCCGAGGCATAATTGATTATATATATTGTAAGCGAAGCAAGCGCTACAATCGAATTTTTTGCTTCGTTCATGAGAGCAACTATGCGTTGCGAATTAGCAAATAACAACTTCTAGAATAAAGTGTATTAATCCAGTAATATTTGTTCAAATCCAATAAATTGGAGGTGAAATTCAATGAATTTAGAAAACCGTTTAAAAGAATTGAGAGAACAACATAAGTATACACAGGATGATGTCGCAGGCTTTTTAAATATTTCAAGGCAATCCGTTTCAAAATGGGAGTTAGGAAAAGGTTATCCGGATATTGATAATTTGAGAAGGTTAAGTGATTTATATGAAATTTCTTTAGACCAACTTATTACAGGTGAAGAAAAATATCAAACACCTGTAGTTTCTGATTCAAATCAATCCGATCATAAAACTGTTGGTGATTTTTTATGGAAGTATTGGTGGCTTATTTTCCCTGTATTCGCTATGCTCTCTTCTTGGTTCTATTATCAGTATTGATTCGAAACAAAAAGCTACCTCAGAAAGAGGTAGCTTTGCTATTAAATAATAGGTTTGCGTTCTTTTATGACGCGAATCGTTTTTAATGTTGTATCTTCTGGTCCTTGTACAGGTAAACCAGCTTCAATATTCATTTGTATATAACGAATATTCTCTTGTGTAATTATTTCCCCGGGAATAAAAATCGGAATACCTGGGGGATATACCATAACGAATTCTGCACAAATACAATTATCTGCCTCTTCAAGAGGAACAACTTCAGTATCTGCATAAAATGCATCGCGTGGTGACATGGCAAGTGCAGGAATATCCGGTACATTAACCATTGCCTCAGTAATAGTAGCTTCTGAATTGAATGCTTTTGACATACGACTAAGAGCATTGATGAGGAGATTAATTTCCTTTTTCGTATCACCTAGTGTCACTAAACATAAAATATTGTATAGGTCCGATAATTCTACTTCAATATTTGCGTTGTGACGAAGCCATTCTTCAGCTTGATGACCAGAGATGCCTAAATCTTTAACACTTATTAGTAGCTTTAAAGGGTCCATATCATAAGTTGCTGATGAATTTAATTTTTCTTTACCAGCACATTTTATATGTGGAATTTGGTTAATGCGTTTACGCGCATCCTTTGCCAAGCGAAGTGCATCACCAATTAAATCATAACCATGGATTGCCAGCTGACGTCGTGCTGTGTCAAGAGAAGCAAGTAATGGGTAAGATGTCGATGTCGTTGTTAGCATCGACAGAACAGCTTGTACACGTTTGGCAGAAACAAGACCTTCACGAACATTTAAAATAGACGTTTGAGTCATAGAGCCACCAAGTTTGTGTACGCTTGTTGCAGCCATATCAGCCCCGGCTTCCATTGCGGAGTAAGGGAGGTCATCATGAAATTTAATGTGTACACCATGTGCTTCATCGACAATTACCGGAATATTACGTGTATGGACTATTTCTACAATACGCTTTAAGTCTGCGGAGAAGCCGAAGTACGTTGGATTAATTACAAGTACTGCTTTTGTATCTGGATAAGCATTTAAAGCTTTTTCAACAGCTTCAGGCGATATTCCATGAGAAATACCGTATTCACTATCTACTTCAGGATGAATAAAAATCGGGATTGCTCCAGCGAAAACAATCGCCGACATAATGGATTTATGAACATTCCGTGGTACTAGAATTTTATCACCTGGACCGACGACGGTCAGAATCATCGCCATAATGGCGCCACTAGTACCTTGAACGGAAAAGAATGTATGATCAGCACCAAAGGCTTGTGCAGCAAGTGCTTGCGCTTCTTTAATGGCGCCCTTTGGTGAATGTAAATCGTCTAGTGGAGCAATATTAATTAAATCGATTGATAAAACGTTGTCGCCGACGAATTCCCGAAACGCAGGATCCATACCTTGACCTTTCTTATGGCCTGGAATATGGAATTGAATTGGGTGTCTGTTCCGATGTTTTAATAATACGTCGAACAATGGAGTCTCTAGTTGTGACAACGCAGGTACCACCTCACTTTTTAATATCTAACAAAACAAAAGAATTATAGCACCTAATTGCACGAAAAAATAGACTTTACAGAAAAAAATAAAAAATAAAGGTTTTTTTGATAATTTAGAGAAATTAGTTATCGTAGGAAAGGGGAGGTACTATGAATTGGAATACGCGTGTGACGGAGCTTTTAAATATTAAATATCCAATAATACAAGGGGGATTAGCCTATTTAGCCTATGCTGATTTAGCAGCAGCGGTGTCGAATGCTGGGGGGCTAGGGCAAATAACAGCGATGAGTTTACGGGATCCTGACTTATTGCGCGCAGAGATTCATAAAGTACGAACATTAACGGATAAACCGTTTGGCGTAAATTTTGCAATTGGTATGTATGGCACTGGTTATGAGGAAATGGTGCGCGTTGCGGTGGAAGAAAAAGTACCCGTTGTTACAATGACTGGCGGGAATCCTGCACCAATTTTTGATATTTTGGAAGGAACGGATATTAAAAAATTAGTTCTTGTTGCTGCACGTAGACAAGCTCAAAAGGCGGAAGAACTAGGCGCAGATGCTGTTATGGTTGTTGGACAAGAGGGTGGAGGTCATCTTGGACGCGATGATATAGGGACAATGGTGCTCGTGCCACAAGTTGTAGATAGTGTGAAAATACCTGTTATTGCCTCTGGTGGTATTGGTGATGGCCGTGGCTGGATAGCAGCTCATGCACTGGGAGCAGAGGGAATTGAAATGGGTACACGTTTTATTGCGACAAAGGAATGTGTTGATGCCTCTGAGGCATATAAAGAAGCATTACTCGCAAGCACCGAGGCAGATACGACTGTTATAAAACGCTCTATAGGTGCACCAGCAAGAGCGTTACGCAGTGAATTTACGGAAAAGATTTTAGAAATTGAGCGCACTACACCTACGTATGAGGCATTAAAAGATTATATTAGCGGGAAAGCAAATAAACGTTTTATTTATGAGGGTGAAAAAGAAGAAGGCATTGGCTGGGCTGGACAAGTTACAGGAATGATCCATGATATTCCAACTGTCGAGGAGCTGATCACTCGAATGGTTGCAGAAGCAGAGAGTATCCGGGTAAAATGGGCTTAACGACATACGAACAAATCATTTACATCAGTGTTCTAATGAGATTGTGAAAACCAAGCCATCTCGTATTGTAATCGCCTTTGGAGAGCCATACTAATTGGCAGTAGCTTAGGCGAAACTAGGCTCGGAGAATAAGGAAGACACAAAAGCGAAAGTCAAAAGATATAAGTTGTGTCACTGTAGAGATGTCTACATTTTTTAAGAAATGTATATGTTTTTTGTATCGGGTCAATAACATAAAGGTGGTTATGTCCAATGGAATACTCTTATCCGTTTTCGACGGATTGGTCAACTGAGGAAATTGTTGATGTTGTCCAATTTTTTGAAGGAATTGAACAAGCTTATGAAAAAGGAATTAAGCGTGAAGTGATGATGGCGAAATATCGTCGTTTTAAAGAAATTGTTCCTTCACAGGCCGAGGAAAAAACAATTTTCCGTGAATTTGAAGAAGCGAGTGGCTATGTCAGTTATCCTGTTGTGAAACAAACAAAAGACGCAACGGATGGCACAATTATTAAAGTTGCCCCGAAGCAGCGTAGATAAATAAAACTGGTCAAAACCTTAAAAAGCGCGAGAAATCAATTTTAAAAACGTTGATTTCTTGCGCTTTTATAATGTGAAATTTTTAAAATTTGCTTTTAAAAGAGGGTGATTTTCGTTTCAGGCTACTCATCATAGTTTATCGGAACAATTTCAGTTCTTGTTTTTATCCGATCCCTTTACACCATCCCAGTGGTAAAAATAAGCGTGTTTCATATACTACTTAAACAAAATCAAACTTTTTTAAATTTCTTGAAAAATAGAGAAAAAATAATAACTTTCTCAACTCAAATCCATAAAAGTATTCCTCAAACAAATTTTTATTTGCTAGGGATAATGACGTAAATTTTCCACAATATATAAATATTTATCATGGAACATTGTTTTTTAGTTATTATGCCATAAATCTTAAAGCACAATCCTTCAAACTTTATTTTCCAACAATGATGGTATAAATAGGGAGTAAACGGTTAAAGGTATCTTCTGCTAATTGATGAAGTTCACTAGCTGACAGCTTGACCGCTTGATCTTTTGGAATATGTCGACCTACTAAAAACTCACCTTTTTTTACATCGCGTAAACGAATAAGTAATGCATCTAGCTTGTCTTCCTTTGCATCTTGCATGGAGATTGCTGCTGGTGACATATGATCCCCAGAGACAATGAAGTCATCAGGAAGTTGCTGCAGCATTGCTCTGTTGGCGATTAAACGTTCTGCCATCACATTTTTTTGTGGAGCTTCATAAATAATAGCTAAGACGATGAATAAATGTGTGCTCCAAAGACCAATCTGAAAGTGAGGTAATGATTTATAACCTCTTTTGTACGGAGCGAAGGCAACCCAGCTATCATTCGGAGGATTTACTGTTCTACGTGCATGCTTCGCAACATGAGGATAAAATTCCTCTCCAAGATGACTCGAAAAGAAGGAAGAGAAATCCTCTCCAAGAGTTTGGAATTTTGGTCTTACACATTCATTTAAGGCATCCATTCTCTGTTCTAATCCGTCTATTTGAAAAACATTGAAGTCTTTATTCGTCCATTTTATTTTCGTCATTTTTTATTTACTCCTTTCGATTTATAAGGTTTATTTTATTACGAAAATGGGAAAAAATCTTATAACAAGAACTTTCTCGAAGTTGTTATTGTGAAAAAATAAAAAAAGGAAGTGATTTTTATGAAACCTATCGTAAAAATTATACGTAAAGTCGACATTGAAAAGCAATATGAACACATTTTACAATTAGAATTAGATTATGAATTAGCCTCACTCTTTTCGGCAATGAATGAAAAAAATGAGTTTGAAATTGAAAAAAGTAAAAAACGTCTGGCTGAAATTCAGCTTGAACTTGAGAGCTTGCACGTCTATGCGTAGTCAAAATTTTATACCGATTTGAAAAATCACTTGCTGAATATTCCGACAGCAGGTGATTTTTATTGCTATAAAGGGTAAAATAGACAGTATATCATAATAGGAAGTTTTAATTTCAAAGAAGTACTAGGTGCTACGTATTAACAAAACGTCATGAGAAATCAAGCCTTAAGTAGTGAGAAAGTTAAAAAATGTGTGAGGCCTTTTCTTATAATCGAAGGGTGGGTTTTTATGGATTTACAACAAATTGATCAGTTTGCGAAAAGTATTATAGTTGAAGCGGGGAGACGTATTCGGGAGGCCTTTTCGTACAATCTAATTATTGAGACAAAATCAGGTGCCAATGACCTTGTTACAAATATTGACCGTGAAACAGAATTATTTTTTATCGAAAAAATACGAAGTTTCGATCCAACCCACAAAATTTTAGGGGAAGAGGGAATGGGAGAGAAAGTAGAGTCGTTAGAAGGTGTCGTATGGATTATTGATCCGATCGATGGCACGATGAATTTTGTGAAACAACATCGTCATTTTATGATTTCTATCGGTATTTTTGTTAATGGGGTAGGCAAGCTAGGTTACATATTCGATGTCATGCGTGAAGATTTATTTTATGCTATTGCAGGTCAAGGGGCATGGTACAATGACTCTCCATTACGTAAGTTGCAGTCAGTCAAAATGGAGGAATCGGTCATTGGTATAAACGCTCATTGGGTAGCACCCAATCGACATATTCACCATGAAAAAGTCATTGAAATGGTTCGGAAAGTACGTGGTACGCGGTCATATGGTTCAGCGGCAATGGAAATAGCGTTTGTTGTCAGTGG
This sequence comes from Lysinibacillus sp. EB271-A1-10B, assembly GCF_058791335.1. Lineage (NCBI taxonomy): Bacteria > Bacillati > Bacillota > Bacilli > Caryophanales > Bacillaceae > Lysinibacillus > Lysinibacillus sp. EB271-A1-10B. The sequence continues at coordinate 406,424 of NZ_JBYTDL010000001.1, read as the reverse complement.
TAAATTAGATGCTTATGTATCGATGCGACTATCACCATGGGATATTGCTGGGGGGACTATTATCGCTAAGGAAGTTGGTGCCATCACCACTAATTTACATGGAGAGGGCTTTGACTTTTTACATCAGGATACTTTTATCATTGCCAATCCTTCTATACACAAAGAGCTATTAGAAAATTATATTGTGCCTTATGAATAAAAAAGGAGCCGTCTATTTTTTAGACAGGCTCCTTCTTACTTAAGCAATCAACATTTATTATAGTAAACCTTGCTCACGTAGTTTACGTTTCATTTTAAAGGCTGTCATGAAAATGACACAAGTAGCCACAATGCCTGCTATTATACCTAATACACTGCTAATTGCTACTGAATACCCGATAGAACACATTGCTAAAACAGCAGCTAATGCGTAAATGGCCATTACGAATTTTGCACGATTCATAGCCGAGCCTCCTATATTAAAAATTTGTAAATCAAATATATTTTTTAGAATGAGGAAAATTCTAATAAGGACATTTCTATCCTTCTTGTGCTATAATATCACAGTTAAACATTCGAAAAAAGAATATGGAGTGGAATAATGACAAACTTACGTCAAGATCTTCGCAATATCGCAATTATCGCACACGTTGACCATGGTAAAACTACTTTAGTCGACCAATTACTAAAACAATCAGGTACATTCCGTTCAAACGAACGTGTTGAAGAACGTGCAATGGACTCTAACGATATTGAACGCGAACGTGGTATTACGATTTTAGCTAAAAATACAGCAGTAAACTATGAAGGAACTCGTATCAACATCCTTGATACGCCTGGACACGCTGACTTCGGTGGTGAGGTAGAACGTATTTTAAAAATGGTAGATGGCGTTGTACTAGTTGTCGATGCGTATGAGGGTTGTATGCCACAAACACGTTTTGTGTTGAAAAAAGCATTAGAACAACGTTTAACACCAATCGTTGTTGTTAATAAAGTAGACAAAGATTCAGCTCGTCCACTAGAAGTAGTAGATGAAGTACTTGAATTATTCATTGAACTAGGTGCAGATGAAGATCAATTAGAATTCCCTGTTGTCTATGCTTCAGGTGTAAATGGTACAGCTTCTTTAGATGCTGATCCATCTAAGCAAGAAGCGGATATGAAATGTCTATTTGAGAAAATTATCGAAGCTATCCCAGCACCAATTGATAATTCAGAAGAGCCATTACAATTCCAAGTAGCTTTACTTGACTATAATGACTTCGTTGGACGTATCGGTATTGGTCGCGTATTCCGCGGAACAATTTCTGTAGGTCAACAAGTATCTCTTATGAAGTTAGACGGAACAGTGAAAAACTTCCGTGTAACGAAAATCTTTGGTTTCTTCGGCTTAAAACGTGAAGAAGTTGAGACAGCAAAAGCTGGTGACTTAATCGCCGTTTCAGGTATGGAAGACATCAACGTTGGTGAAACAGTTTGCCCTGTTGAGCATCCAGACGCGCTAACGCCATTACGTATTGATGAGCCAACTTTACAAATGACTTTCTTAGTAAACAATTCTCCATTCGCAGGTCGTGAAGGGAAATGGGTTACTTCTCGTAAAGTAGAAGAGCGTTTACGTGCTCAATTACAAACAGACGTATCTTTACGTGTTGAAGATACTGATTCTCCAGATGCTTGGACAGTTTCAGGTCGTGGGGAGCTTCACTTATCTATCCTTATCGAAAACATGCGTCGTGAAGGCTTCGAATTACAAGTGTCAAAACCACAAGTAATCGTGCGTGAAATCGACGGCGTGAAATGTGAACCTTTCGAACGCGTTCAAATCGATGTGCCTGAAGAAAATGTTGGTTCAATTATCGAATCAATTGGTACACGTAAAGGTGAAATGCTTGATATGGTGAACAACGGCAGTGGTCAAGTTCGTTTAACGTTCTTAGTACCAGCTCGTGGATTAATCGGTTATACAACTGAATTCATGTCGATGACAAAAGGTTTCGGTATTATCAACCATACGTTCGATTGCTATCAACCATTAGTACCAGGAAAAATTGGTGGCCGTCACCAAGGTGTACTAGTTTCAATGGAAACTGGTAAATCAACAACTTATGGTATGATGCAAATTGAAGACCGTGGTACACTGTTCTTGGAGCCAGGTACAGATATTTACGAAGGTATGATCGTTGGAGAAAATACTCGTGACGCTGATATCACTGTAAACATCACAAAAATGAAACAAAAAACAAACATCCGTTCAGCAAACAAAGACCAAACGAATGTTATTAAAAAGCCACGTATTTTATCACTAGAAGAAGCGCTTGAATACTTAGGTGATGACGAGTACTTAGAAATCACACCAGAATCTATTCGCCTTCGTAAACAAATTCTAGATAAAAACGAACGTGAGAAAGCAGCGAAAAAATTACGTAACGCAGAACAATAATTTTCCGCTGACATGAAAGGAAGAGGAGTCTTGGATATAAAGTCCGCTTTATTGGGTGAACTAAATGTTATTCAAGTTGCTGCATCAACAAATTCAGAGGAAACAACAAAGGTTTATGAGAGAATGGCAGGTATAACAAGATTTTTATATGAAAATTTACCGAGCTATGACATTGCAGGCTTCGTTGTATTTCTTCTTGTATTTGTACTTTCTGCAATTGTCTATAAATTAGGCTTTGCAAAGAAGTTAAAGCTATCTCAAAATATTGTCATTTATGCGTTCCTATTCCTGGGATGTATTATGTTGACATTTTTCGCGTTATTCCTACCTATGATTGAGGGTCTCATCGTAGCGGCGTTAATTTTAATTGTATATAAAACACGTATGTGGCGTGAAAAAAGAGAAGAGCAACAAGCTGCCAATCAATGAGAGTAGCTTGGCTCCTATACCGTGAAACTTGTATTGAGTTTTTAAGTAATAAAACAGCCTTAGCATTAATTTGCTAAGGCTGTTTTATTTTATCGTTTTAAGCCATCTACATATAAACGTTTGGCTACGGAACCCAATTTCTATCGATTGTGTCTCTCAAACCTAAATTGATTGGCACCGAAATCTTCTAGTGTGAATAAGTTAATGTCGATAGGCTTATTTCATCAATTAAGGAGGAAATGGAATGCGTTGGCTTAAAAAAAGTTTACTATTTAGTGTTATTGCTTTATTACTCCTTTCTTTAACAGCGTGTAATAAAACGGAGCTAGAAAAAGTCAAAGTTGGAGAAGTGACGCGCTCAATTTTCTATGCGCCGCAGTATGTAGCACTTGAAAAAGGCTTCTTCAAGGATGAAGGGCTTTCCGTTGAGCTACAAACAATTGCGGGTGGCGATAAGACAATGACGGCGTTACTATCTGATGGGATTGATATCGCCTTAGTTGGATCGGAAACTTCTATATATGTAACGCTCCAAGGCTCTAATGACCCGATTCAAAACTTTGCGCAGTTAACACAAACAGATGGTACATTTTTAGTTGCACGCGAAAAGATGGATAATTTTTCATGGGATCAATTGAAGGGATCTACATTTTTAGGGCAGCGTAAAGGTGGAATGCCACAGATGGCTGGTGAGTTCGTACTGAAAAAGCATGGCATTGACCCTACCAATGATTTAAAACTCATTCAAAACATTGATTTTGCAAATATTTCTACAGCGTTTGCTTAAGGGTGCAAAAAACACTACTATATATTGAGTGACGATGTTACAGAATTGAGTAGAACCTATTTCATAACGCATCACAACATATGGTAGAGGATTTAATGTCAAACAGGATGACGAAAAAAAGAAATTTACTTTGGAAGAACCATCTGTATTCCTCATTTAAGAGAGCATCGGTTTCCATTTAATCACTTTTTCACCACATTAATAGGTTTTTGTGAACTGGAAATATCAGTTTATAGGAGGGTGTACTAATGGAGGCAAAGCTTATGTTATATATTGAAATACATCAATTACGTGAACGGAAATTTAGAATTGCCCAGACTTAAAATTTCACGCAATACTGTGTACAAATATTTAGATATGTCATTTGACAAAGCTATGGATGGGTTTAGTCATACAGGACGGAAAAAGAAGTTAGATTCTTATCAGGATTGATTAATTGGTTACGTGAATATCCAAGCTTAAGTGGTGCCCAAATCTACGATTGGCTGCTAGAGAATTTTTCTAACATTAAAGTCGGAGAAAGTACTGTTCGGCGATATGTAAATAAAATGCGCGAACTTTATCAAATTGAAAAGATAGATGAGCCACGAGAATATGAAGCAGTGGATGACCAGCCATTGCTCATTTTATTTCCATATGAAGGCGCAGAGCAATATATTCAAGATGTTTGTTATACATACGGTCGCTATCGACGTGACCAGCTGTTACTTTTCAAAAAAATCGCAACAGAAAGTCCAGAATGGATTTCTAGAGCAGTAGAAAAATGTATTCAAGAAAAATTGTATAGTGCTAATGAATTTCGGACGTTGTCGCTTATTTTAAGCGTACGAAAACAGAACCGGGAATTGAAGCAGCTGTAGAGGTAGAACCTAAACAGCCTGTAACAATAGCAGTACAAACAAGGGACTTACAAAAGTACATTCACCGTATGGGAGGCAAATAAATGAGTAAAAGTGTGGTAGATATTCAACAAGCATTTAAACAATTACGATTAGTTGAAACAGCGGAGGGGCTTCCTGAGCTTCTTCGCGAAGCAGAACAAGTATCTTGGACGAGGGCCTTTCACAAGGTGTAGTACGCCCTTTATAAGAAACATTTTTAAAACACGAAAACCTTATCTCATGCATTTTGATTAATTCTGTTCAAAATGTATGGGGTTTTTCTGTTAAAGCAGGCATAAAAAAAACTGCTGATTTAATATCAGCAGTACTAAGTTTTGTTATCAATAGATATATAGGTATTGGATAATTATTTACTATGGCAAATATACGTCGTTTTATAATAAGTCTTAAAAATTATCCTTAAGATCAATCAGATACTTTGTTTTGTAAATAACTTAATAAATCATTAATTTTATATTCTTTATGAGATAGGTCCATGATTTTTGATTGAGGGATATTGTTTAAACCAGAAATAATATAAGGTAATGAGGTTCCCCAGTCATAAATTTTTTTTAACTCTATAAATTTTTCTACAAGATCTTCAATTTTTGAGAAGTCATATGCTAAATCTCTTTTATGTATCTCATAAGTACAATAAAGTTCAGTTGCAAGATTTCCAGCTCCACGTCCAATTCCAGTAATAGTAGAATCAATAATATCTGCTCCGCTTTTACAAGCTGAAATTGAATTACTAAAGGCCAAAGATAGATTATCATGACCATGAAAACCTATTGGTATATTGCAATAACTTTTAACCTTATTGATTTTTTCAGTAACTTCATCAGGATAACAGGAGCCAAATGAATCGACTAAATAAATAAAATCAACGTTAGCAGAATCATTAGCTACTTCACAAATTATATTTTCTAATTCGTAAAGGGTTATTTGTGACAAGTACATTATATTCAAAGCAACTTCAAATCCAATATCTTTAATTTTTCTTGCTAATTCTATTCCATGATTTATATTTTGTGGCGATACTGCAATCCGTATTAAATCGACATAATTTTTACAGCTATATAATAAGTCATTTATATGATTAATATTTTTATATTCTTTAGCATTAATCATAACTGCTATTTTTTTGCTTTTATTTAAATTATTCCGTATTTTACGAATGGTTTCTAATGGTAAATAATAAAAGTCCCCATAATCCTTATCAGGTAAATTTCTGAGATAACCAATTTCTATATAATTTATAAGCGGTAAACTAGAAATAGTATTAAGATAATCATCTACCAATTCTTCTGAAAATTCCCAGTCAGTATAATAACCACCATCTCTAAGAGTGCAATCGAGTAGCATATAGAGTCCTCCCCTCAATTAATAAAAATAATTACAAAATTTGTATATTTATATTAACAATAATACTTATATAAAGTAAAAGTCAATGATATATTTGAATATTCGAAAACTTAAATCTACCATTGACAAATAATCAGAATATTGATATTTATTAAAAAACGTAAATTTTCCTAAATTATTACATGTAAAATAAAGGGGTATTAAGGAATCTGAAAAAGTCAAAAATCACTTAAAAAATAATTGACAAATAATTAAAATATTGGTAATTTTTAAAAAAGGATAAATTTTCTAAAAAGTTGACCGAAATTTTAAGGTTTTGTGTAATAAAAAAATATAGTTAAAGAATAATTGACAAATAATTAAAATATTGGTAATTTTTAAAAAAGATAAATTTTCTAAAAAGTTGACTAAAATTTTAGGGTTTTATGTAATAAAAAATCTAGTTAAAAAATAATTGACAAATAATTGAAATATTGGTAATTTTTAAAAAAAGGATAAATTTTCTAAAAGTTGACCGAAATTTTGGGGCTTTGTGTAATAAAAAAATCTAATTAAGTTAGAAAGATACATAAAAATAATTTAAATTACTGTTACTTAATAAAGAATACATTTTCAAAAAGAGAGGAGGGCAAAGAATGCTGTCTAAATTTGTTGAAGAATTACCTGAACATTACATATCCAAGATTATGAAAGAAATTAATAATATAGAGAACTGTATTAATTTAGGACAAGGTAATCCTGATATGAAAACTCCATCATTTATTACAAACCATATGAGCCGAACTATTGAATCCGGAGTTTATTCTGGATATCCTTCTTTTACCGGAAGTGAGGCCTTAAAACTTGAATTAATTAATTTATATAAGAGTAAGTTTAATGTTCATTTAGATATGGATGAAGTTGTAATTGTTCCTGGAGGGAAAACGGCTCTTTCGATGATTGCGACTACGATTTTAAATTACCACGATAGGGTTATAATTCCGGATCCGTACTATCCCGATATATTACCTGTTCTTAATTCTTTAAAAGTTAGTATTGATTTTCTTCCTTTAAAGAAAGAAAATTTCTTCCTACCGCGCTATTCTGATTTGCCAATTGAAATTTATGAGTCAGCCAGAATGATTTATTTAAACTATCCAAACAATCCAACTGGAGCAGTTGCAAATGATTATGTCTTTGAGGAAATTATTAGTCTTGCCCTAAAAAATAATTTTTATATATTACATGATTTTGCTTATGGAGAAATAGGTTTTGATGAAATAACTCCACGTAGTTTTCTTAGTTATAACAGTAGTAAAAATGTGGGGGTTGAACTCTATACTTTTTCTAAATCCTATAACATGGCTGGAATGAGAATTGCCGCTGTAGTAGGAAATAAAGAAATTATTTCTGGTATTGAAAAAATATTGTGTAACTTTTATACAGGTGTATATGGCGCTATTCAAGAAGCTGCAATAATAGGGATTCAAGAGGGAGAAGAATACAAAAAGAAAATTGCAAAATGTTATGAAGAGAGAAGGAATATTTTTCTAGATAATTTTTGCAACAAAGAGGTTCTTGCCCCTAAATCAACTTTTTATTGTTGGATTGAGATTCCCAAGAATTTTACTGACTCGTATCAATTTTTTAGACACTTACTATATGAGAAGAAAATAGGTGTATTTCCGGGTGGTGGATTTGGTTCTCAAGGAGAAAGATATGTGAGAATTTCCTTACTTGATACAAAAGAAAATTTACGATTGGCAGCTAAACTTATTGGAGAGTGTTACTAGTGAAAACAACATATATGGATGTATTTAAAGTTAAAGGTATTTCTAGCTTATTTATAATTAACTTTTTGCTGAGGGCAGGAGCTTGGATGTTTAGTACAGCAATAGTTGTATTTACTCTAAAGGTATTTGGTTCCTCCGCTTTAGCTGGGACAGCTGTGTTTTTCAGTGGTATTTTTAGTATATTAATGGGTCCTTTTACTGGAACAATTATTGACAGATATAATAAATCTTTCATTATTAAACTATCACTATTTTTGACAGGAATAGGAATTTTATTGATTCCTATCCTTAACAACTTTGATGTTTTGCCTAAATTTCTCTTTATTGGATTGATAATATTCACAGGTCTAACTAGACCAGTTGCTTTAACTGCTGTAGCTACTCTTTTTCCAATTTTAATTCCAGAAAAGTATTGGGATAAAGCGAATGGTTTAGATGGGGTCAATCAAGAAGTGTCTGTAGTTTTTGGACAACTTTTAGTCGGAACTCTTTTTGCTTCTTTATTACCAGAAGTGGCCATGGGTATTGTTGCAATGTTTTATTTCTTTGCAATTATTTTTGTTAAGAAAGATATACCAAGCACTAATTCAAGTAAAGATACAGCTTCGAACATCAAAACAATCTTTGATGAAACATTACAAGGTATTACTTATGTGTTTAAACATAATAAAACATTAAAGTCTCTATCTTTAAATGTTCCTATTTATGTAATAACTTTTGGAAGTTTAACAATTTTACTACCCTTAATTGTGTATAACCATTTAGATGGAAATGAGTTCTATATAGGATTACTTTGGGCAATAGAGGGAGTGGCAGCTCTTCTTTCCAATTATTTTTTTGGAAAAGTAAATACAAAAGGGAAAGAAAAAAGATATCTATTAACTGGTATGGGAATTAGTTTAATTGGTTTTCTACTTTTAGCTTTCTCTGCAAATATATATCTATTAATATTGAGCCTTATGTTTATTGGAGGAACTCAAGGGTTAGTAGATGTAAGTTTAAATTCTCTTAGACAACGGGTTACTGATCCTATATGGTATGGTCGTGCTTTTGCTATTAACGGTACGGCTATAGGTTTAGGAATGCCTGTGGGATCACTTATTGCAGGTTATTTTGCTAAAGAGTGGTTTGAAATTACATTATTCTTACCTATTGTTGCTGCTACACTTGCATGTCTTTTTATAATGAAAACTTTAAGTTCAGAAAATACTGAAATAAATAAAATACCTGATGAAATGTCTATTGAAAGAAATGTAAATTAAAAGAGTCTTTTGAAAGGAGGTGAGACAAATGATTTCTCCGATCGTTGGGTTATTATCAGAAGATACAGTAAAAGAATTAAAAAAAGCTTTTGCTGAGCAAAATGAGAAGTAAATTGTATCAATATGCCAACTGTTAATTTAGTTGGCATATTCTTTACATAGGAGGAGAATGGTTTGAAATTAGTTCAAATTTTAAAAAAAAGAGCTGAAACTCAGGCAGATCATGTTGCATATATTTTTTTAGAAGATGGAGAGAGTAAAGAAAATATTATTACATATTCAGAACTTTATACTAAAGCTAAAGATATAGCTAGATATTTACAAACTAAATACAAAAAGGGCGATAAAATATTAATAGCTATGCCTTCAAGTATAGAAACAATAGAATTAATTTATGGAATTTTAATAGCCGAAATGATTGTAATACCTTGCAATACCCCAGGTGAAATAACTTTTAACGAGAAAATAAACTCTATTTTACAAGACACGGAAATTAGTTTAATAGTTGTCAATTCTCATTCTGATTCACAACAGATTAGTATGGAATTCGAAAAAGAAATCATCGTTTTTAATGATTTGAAAATAGAAAATACTAGTGATTTATTTATAAATGAAGATAGTTCAACTACTGCTGTAATCCAATATACTTCAGGCTCCACTTCCCGACCTAAGGGGGTAATAATTAGCAACGAAAACATTAACTTTAATAATATTAATTTAGAAGAACATCTTAAGGGTAATATTGGAACGATTGTAACTTGGCTACCGATCCACCATGATATGGGATTAATGGGAAGTTTATTTTTTGCTATGTATTGTGGTGAAAAATGTGTTGTAATGACCCCATCTCATTTCCTCAGAAAGCCTATAAGATGGTTAAATGCAATAAGTACATATAAGGGAGTAATTAGTGCGTCTCCTAACTTTGGTTATAAATGGTGTATCGAAAAGATCAGTCAAGAGGATTTAAAAAATGTAAATTTATCTTCTTGGAAAATAGCGATAAATGGCTCAGAACCAATTGATGATTTGGTTATTAAAGAGTTTAATGAGAAGTTTAAAGAGACGGGATTTACTTATAATTCTTGGATGCCATGCTATGGTATGGCAGAAGCAACTCTATTCATTAGTGGGATAGAACCAAAGGAAAACCCGAATATTATTAATGTGTTAACCTCGTCTTTAAAAAATGAATCACTAAAGATATCTAGCTCCAACACAATCCAAAATACAAAATTTGTTTCAGCAGGGATACCAAAAATAGAAACCAAGATAATTAATCCTAATAATGACTTTTTGGAAGAACTTGAATTAGGTGAAATTGTTATTAAAGGTAACAATGTATTTAATGGTTATATTAATTATAAAGATAAAGATATGTGGATTGATGGATTTTTCAAAACGGGGGATATGGGCTTTTTTTACAAAAAACAGTTATATATCACTGGTAGAAAAAAGGATATGATTATTCTTCATGGGGTTAATTATTATCCAGAAGACATAGAAAAACAAGTTACTCAAACTATAACAGAGTTGAAGAATTATAGAAATGTTTGTTTTTCTATTACTTCTCATGGAGAAGAAAAAGTAGTTTTCATTCAAGAGGTTTTAAAGAAAGACAAAGAAAATTTCGATGAATTTACTAATAAAATTAGAGAAACCATTAATAATAAATACGGAATAGATATAAATAAAATTTTATTAGTAAGGAAAAATTCATTATTAAAAACTTCAAGTGGAAAAATAAAAAGAAAAGCTATTAAACAGTTGTTTGAGGAAGACAAAATTAACTATTTATACGAGGGCATTATTCACGCATCTCATAATATTAAACAAAATCTGAATGATTTTGTTTCGGAACTGTTGGATTATCCTATTGAAAAAATAGATTTATCAGAACCTTTAGTGTCTTACGGCCTTAATTCAATTAAACTTGCACAATTGGCAGAATATATTTATATGAACTGGTCCAAAGAACTAGATTCTACAAAAATCTTAAATATTACTCTGAATGATTTACTTGACCTGAAAGGAGAAAATTCTAATTTTTATAAAGTTCCAGAGAAATTTAGGTTAGCAAAGAATTTAGAAAGTATATGGTTTCAAAGTGAAGTTAAAAAGAACTCTTATTACTCATTAAATTCATTATTTATTGTAAAGAATTTAAACAAATTAGCTCTTGAAGATGCAATTAATAGATTAATAATGAGACACCCTATGTTAAGATCAGGCTATCATAGCGGACAATCTAATATACATGGATATATAAAAGAAAAAATAAATTTTCAAATTGTAGACGTAAATGTTAATAATGAAATAGAATTTGAAAAATTCCTAAAAAAAGAAGTTAATACTCGCATTGATTTAAATAAACCACCTTTACTAAAGGTTATTTATATCAAGACTGATAAAAATAATTATTTATTATTTAGAATACATCATATAATCACAGATTTTTGGTCATTGTCTCTATTATATAGCGAAATAAAAGAAATCTATGAACGAAAAGAAGAAAGTTTAGATTTTGGTATAGATGAATTTTATGTAAATGAAAGTAAAGGTATTGATCATATTGATTCCGATAAAGAAAAATTCTTCAGGAATTATTTTAATAAGATAAAGCCTTTAAAATTAGACATTGAACGTAATAATAATGAAAATACTTTTAACTTTATGTTGGAGAAAAATATTCTTGATTCCAATATGAGTAAACGAATCAAAAATTTTTGCCTTCAAAATAATGTATCAGAGAATATTGTTTTTTTAAGTGTATTTATTATTCTTTTAAATCGTTATACTCACCAAAAAGACATCAGTTTAGCTATTCCTTATCATGGAAGAGTTAGCCCAAAAAGTTATAGAAGCCAAGGCAATTTTGTAAAAACTATCCCTATAAATTTTGAATTAAAAAATGAAATGAATTTTTTAGATATTATTGCTGGAGTAAATAATGAATATTTAAGAATGATTAGTGAATTCAGTGCTAATCAAGGCAGTGCATATAATAACTATTTAATTAACAATAATAAAGCTTTTGAGACAAACATCTTATTTACTTACAGAGATTTACCGAAATTAAAAAATTTAAATCGATTGAATTTAAATAATACATTTGAAATAGGAAATACTCAACTTAAGTTAATAAGAAGAGAAGAATTGGAAAAGGAATCAATCTACAATATTGATTTTCTAATTGAACAAGATACAGATCACTATTTTATTTGGCTAAAATATAATAATTGTTTATATGAGACTGATAAAATAAAAAAATTTATTAATCACTTTTTGATATTGTTTAATAAATTAATTCATAATGAAGAAAAAAGTATATCTAACTTTAGTTTATTGGAAGATAACTCAGAGATTCTTTTAAAGAAGGATAGTTTTGAAAGTAATACTACTATTAAAAAAGAGCTAATTAATCAATTCGAAAAAAACGCCAACAATATAGCTGCTAGTTTTAATACAAAAGAAATATCATATGAATTCTTATATGAAAGGGCAAAAAAATTAGCATCAATATTGAAAAAACTATAAGAGAGGAGGGAAATGTTTTGGAAGGAAATCAAAAGCATATTGGTGTTTTTGTAGAGAATAAGCTACATTTTTTAGAATGTTTGTGTGGGATTATTTTGTCAGGAGATATTATAGTTCCTTTAAATATAGAATATAGTAATAGGAATATTATCAAAATTATTAAGGATTGTGAGATCGATACAATCCTTACAGAAGAAAAATTCCTAAAAAAATTTGTAGATATTAGTCTAATTAAAAATATAGTTTTAATAGATAAAGACAATGAAATGATTACACAAAGTATAGATAAAACAATAATACCAATTGGATTAGAGAAAACAGAGCTGTTAGATACTACCATAAGAGACGTTGAGGATACCCAAGATAATTTTGTCTATGCAGTCTATACTTCTGGTAGCACTGGTAGTCCAAAGGGAATTCGAGTTAGTAACTATAACTTAATGCACCTATTTAAATGGTTAGATAAATTTTTTGAACTATCTGATAAGACTATTAGTTTTCAACATCTATCTTTAAACTTTGATTTTGGGTTAAAAGAGTTATTTAATGTCTTATTAAACGGAGGGAAATTAATACTAAGTACAAATGAGGAAAAATATAATCCTTTCAATGCTGTTTCTAAAATTAATTTGGAAAATGTAAATATGCTATATACAACTCCAACAATGTTTCGAGAACTTTTAAATCAGGAAGTAAATTTACCATCACTTCGTTTAATTTGTTTGGGTGGTGAAGCTCTTGATTATTCCTTAGTACAGAAAGCTAAAAAATTTTTAAGAGATGATGTATCAATATTTAATGGATATGGACCATCTGAAACTAGTATTAACGCTTTAATGTACAAAGTTGATTGGAAAACAGTTAATAGAAATGATATTAAAGCTCCCGTGCCAATTGGTACGCCATCGGGTAATAACAACGTTATTTTGTTAGATGAAAATTTAAACTTATTACCTGAAGGAGTAGAAGGAGAAATATATATTGGGGGACCCGGTGTCACTAATGGATATATAAACGAACCTGATTTAACTAGAAAAAGTTTTATAACGCTTAACTTTGAGGGGAATAAATCAGTTTACTATAGAACTGGAGATTTAGCTATTTATAATGAAAAAAGAGAACTAGTATTTATAGGAAGGAAAGATGAGCAGGTTAAAATCAGGGGATATAGAGTGGAACTGAAAGAAATTGAGAGTATATTAAATCAACTTTCTTTTGTGAAACAAAGTGTAGTTATTTATGAACATAAATTGGTGGCCTATTTAGTTTTAGAGAAAGAGATCCATTCGGTAAGAAATGTAATATTTAAAGAATTAAATAATCAATTACCTAGTTATATGATTCCCGGATTTTTAGTACAAATTCCGGAAATTCCAAAAAATATAAACGGTAAAACAGATAAAAAGAAATTACAGAGTTATTCGGAAGAAGAAAAAATATTATTAATTTCTTCTTCTATAACTAAAAATAAGACAGAAAAGCGTATTCTACAATGTTGGGAGGCGATAATTGGAGAAGGAAAAGTGGAATCCATAGACACTAATTTTTTTGAAGTTGGTGGACATTCGTTGAATGCATATAAATTATTAGAAGTATTAGAGCAAGAATTTAATCGTAAATTTAAAATAATGGATATTTTTGAGTATTTTAGTATACTAAAATTTCGCAATTTTCTTGAAAATGGAGAGCGACCAATTATTAAAGATAAAAGCTTAAAAGATAAGCATAATATTATGCAAGAAATTAGAGAGCGGAGGAAACAATTATGAGTAATAATGATATCGCAATTATAGGTTTAGCTGGTATTTTTCCAGATGCAATTGATGTAGCGCAATATTGGGAAAATATTTCTAATAAAAAAGAGAGTATTAGAGAATTTTCGGATGAATATTTAATCAGTCAAGGAGTTAATGAAAAATCCTTAAAAGATCCTAATTATGTTAAAGCGGGAACGATGCTAGAAGGTGCAAAAGAATTTGATGCTGAATTTTTCGGATATACGCCTAGGGAAGCAGAAATTATGGATCCACAACAGCGAAAATTTTTAGAAGTTGCATGGGGAGCATTTGAAAACGCCGGGTATTCAACTGAATCTAATACTATTAATAGAATTGGAGTTTTTGGTGGCAGTACAATGAATACCTATATCCTACAAAATTTAATAAAAGAACGAGATTTATTAAATTTCTTGGGTGAACAACAAGTGATGATTGGAAACGATAAAGATTACTTAACTTCTCGAGTTTCTTATAAATTGAATTTTAAAGGCCCAAGTATAGTTGTTCAAACTGCTTGTTCTAGTTCATTATTTGCTATTCATTTAGCATGTCAGCACCTATTAATTGGTGATTGTGATATGGCATTGGCCGGAGGATCCTCTATTCGTATGCCATTAGAAAAAGGTTATAAATATACACCTGGGGGTACTTCTTCAAAGAATGGTCACTGTTATGCATTTGATAAAAGAGCAAACGGTAGTGTAGTTGGAAGCGGTACTGGAGTAGTTGTATTAAAAAGACTTGAAGATGCTATTAAAGATAATGATACTATTCATGCAGTAATTAAAGGATCAAATGTTGGAAATGATGGATCTGATAAACCTGGTTTTAGTGCTCCTAGTATACAAGGACAGGCTAGAGTTATTAATGATACATTCTCGTTGACAGGAATTAGTCCAGAAAGCATTCAATATGTTGAAGCTCATGGAACAGCAACACAACTAGGCGATCCTATAGAGTTTTCAGCACTAACTAATGGATTTAATAAATCTTCCAATGAAAAGAACTATTGTTCTTTAGGTTCTGTAAAAACAAATATTGGGCATCTTGATGCAGCAGCAGGGGTTGCTGGACTTATTAAAATTGTAATGGCTTTAAAAAATAAAAAAATACCGGCAAATTCCAATTTCGAGAGTCCAAACGAAAAGATTAATTTAGAAGAAAGCCCTTTTTATATTAATAAAGAAATACTTGACTGGGAAATTGAAAATGACCAGCCAAGAAGAGCTGCAATTAATTCCATAGGAATGGGAGGAAATGATGCTTTTATGATTTTAGAAGAGGCTCCTGCCCAACCTATTGAATCACTAACAAAGGAAAATAATCTTTTAATTCTATCTTCCAAAAATGAAGAAGCATTAAATCGATATAAAAAGAATCTGTTGCAATTCTTGATTGACAAACCAGATACTCCTTTGACTGATTTAACTTATACTTTACAAGTTGGTCGTAATCAATTTGATAAAAGATTTACTTGCGTTTTTAGTGATTACAATAACTTGATTCAACAATTATCTACTAATAAGATTGAGAAACAAAATACAAATAAAAATTCGGAATTGACTTTTATTTTTGGTGGGAATGGTTCCCAGTATATTGATATGGCTAAAAAGTTGTATCAAAATAACTCACATTTTAAAAATATTTTAGAAAATAATAATAATAAAATAAACGAAATTATTGAATTAGATTTACTAAACGATGTTATAAAATTCGAAGATACAAGTCTGCAAGTAAAACAAAAAATTAATGATAACAAGAATTCTGAATTATGTTTATTTTTAATCGAGTTTAGTTTAGCCGAATTTTTAATTAATCTAAATATACTACCTAAATCTGTATTAGGTTTTGGTATAGGTGAATATGTCGCTGGCACTGTATCAGGTAGAATTGAATTTAAGAAAGCAGTTGAATTAATTAAATTAAGATCAAACTTTATTGAACAAGATCCTAATAAAATTGTATTAAAAGTTAATTCAACACTCGAATTAATATCTGAATATATAGATGACTCGGTAAAAATTCTAACCTCTTATTCGGATTCTCTTCATATTTTAAAGGGAGATATTAATAGCATTAATGATATTGAAAGAGAATTATCAAAAGTAAATATTAAATGTGAAAAATTATTTAACTATTCGACTCTTAATGATTTAGAAATTAATAATTATATTACTGAAAATCAAAAGGTTTATTGTGAAAAAGATGAAGCAATTCCTTTAATTAATGAAATAGGGTATACCTCTTATTCTACGAATGAAATTCAAACTAAATATAATAGTGCTTTAAGTAGCCTAAAAGAAGATATTAATGAGGAAGATTTTATTGTAATAATAGGTCATGATGAGCTTATAGAAACAGCATTAAAACAGTATAATTTTAAAAATGTTCTAAGTATATTAAATGGAAATGCAATACTTGATTATTCAACATTTTTAACAACATTGGGTTGCTTATGGAGCAATAACATTGATATAAATTGGAAAGAGTTTTGGAAAAACCAACAGGTAATGAGAATTCCTGCACCAACTTATCCTTTCAGTAAAACTGTTTATTGGATTGATGAAAAAGCTGGGGTGAAACAAAAGCATGTTGAAATTCCTTTACCTTCTTCCGTAGAAGTAGAAAAGAAAGAAGAAAAAAAAGACCGAGAGGATTCTCCTAAAGAAAACAAATATTATGACAGAGAGCAAATTAAAGAAGAGTTGCTTTCTATATGGAAAAAAGCCACAGGTTTTGAGGAGATAAATGTAAAAGATGATTTGTTTGACTTGGGGGGGCATTCTCTAATGGCTACTCAGATTGTTTCTTCAATTCGAGAGAAATTTTCTGTCTCTATTTCTATCGACGATATGTTGGAAGATGCATCAGTAGAATATATCTCTGATTTAGTTTACCAAGAATTAAATTCTTTAGAAGAAATATCTGAGGATGATCCAGAAGAAAAAATGAAATCGGAAGTTCTTGAGAGAATAAACTCATTATCAGATGAAGAAGTTAATAAAATTTTACAGGAATTGAGGTAGAATGATGAAATCACAAATAGATAATGAAGTTATTAAATTGAGTGAAGAACGTCAAAAATTATACGAAAAGTATCTTGAAAATAATTTGAAAAATAAAAAAACTAAGACTCTGAAATTTGGTCTTTTCTCTTTTTCAGCTGTAGGAATAAAAAGTAAACAAGAGAGCTATGATTTATTATTTGAAAGTGTTAAATATGCTGATCAAAATGGTTTTAGTTCGATTTGGACACCAGAAAGACATTTTGATAAATTTGGAGGTTTATATCCAAACCCTGCTGTTATTGCTGCTTCTATTGCAGCAATAACAGATAACATTAATATAAGAACGGGAAGCACCGTATTGCCTATTCACAATCCACTTGAAACTGCTGAAAGTTGGTCAATGGTTGATAATATTTCAAATGGAAGAATCGGATTGGGTGTGGCACCAGGTTGGCACCCAAGTGATTTTGTCTATAGCCCCTCTACATATGTAAATAGAAGAGAGGTATTATTTGAACGCTTAGAAACTCTTGAAGGTTTGTGGTCTGGAAATAGACTGAAAATAACGGGGGTAAATAATACAACGGAAAATTTAAAAATCTATCCAGAACCTATACAAAAAGAACTTCCGATTTGGATTACAAGTTCAAATAATATTAAGACTTGGGAAAGGGCAGGTGAGCTTGGGAAAAATGTACTTACCGCTCTTTTAGGGCAACAAACAATAGAAGAATTAGCTAATAACATTAAGGCATATAAAAGTAAGCTTTTAGAATATGGACATGATGATAATAAAGAAATTACCGTTATGATTCACACCTATTTAGGAAGAAGTAACGAAGTTGTGAAAACTGAAATTAGAGATTCGTTTATCAAATATTTAAAGGTACACATGGAACAATATAGACATGAGTTATTGGGAAAAGAAATTAAAGTAGACACACTTGGATTTTCTGATCATGATGAGGATTCTTTGGCAATTTTTGCTTTTGAGCGATATTTTAATGATCGAACTCTTTTAGGATCAAAAGAAAAATGTTTACCACTACTTGAAGAACTTAGAGGAATTGGAGTAACAGAAATAGCTAGTTTGATAGATTTTGGAATGCCAAATAATAAAGTGTTAGACTCATTAGAAATATTGAATGAATTGAAACAAGAGGTAAATAATGAATTCTGAAATTATGATTGGCACATGGGCATGGGGGAACAAGAAGTGGAATTATGGAATAAATTTCAATAAAGAAAATTTAGATGAAATGTTTCTAAAGGCAATTCAACAAGGATTTCTATCTTTTGATACTGCAATTGGTTATAGAGATGGAAAGCGTATTTTAGGAGAATTAATAGAAAGACATAATGTTCAAAACGAAGTTAAAATAGCAAGCAAGATCATGCCTTATCCATGGAGATATAATCCAAAGATATTTAAATCGGTTGTTAAAAGGCACATATTTGATTTAGGATTGAATAAAATTTTTTTATTACAAATACATCGTCCATTACCACCATTCCCTATTGAGAATTGGGTGGAAAAGTGTGTGTGTTTAAAAGAAGAAGGTTTAATCGAACATATCGGTATCTCTAATTGTAATACAGAAGAAATGTTGAGAGCACATGAGAAACTTAAAGATCACGGATTGGAACTTTATTCCAATCAAATTCAATTCAATTTAGTCAATCCCCATGCTGATGCAGAAGGAATGAGAGAAGCAGCAAATATTAATGGAATAAAATTATATGCCTATAGCCCTTTAGCAAGGGGATTGCTAAGTGGTTATAGAAATAGTCGTCCACTAGAAAAAAGTCGAAAGAATATTTCCTTGAAGCATATCACGCAAGTTGAACCACTACTTGATTTAATGGAAAACATAAGGAAAAAACATAATGTTAAATCAATTGAACAAGTCGCACTAAAATGGATTATGCAAAAAGGAATTGTTCCTATTGTTGGAACAAAAAAAAGTGAGCATATAAATAGTTATAAACAGTTAGCCGTATGGGAATTAGATAATGATGAAATGGAGATATTAAATAAAATTTCTCTATATTGGCTAAGTTAATTAATAATTTTATAATCCAGATTGAGGTGTTTTAAATGAACCAACGAGAAGAACTAGTAAAAAAGTTATTAGTAGAAGAGAAGAAAAAATTTATTTCACCTTCACAAAAGAGATTTTGGTTTATTAACTTGCTCAATAATAATAAGAAAAATTTGAATTTTAATACTTGCTTGGTTAAGTTAAACGGAATTTTAGATTTTAATGCTCTAAATCAAAGTATTAATATTATTTTTAAAAGACAAGACATGCTAAGGACCTCAGTAAAGACAGTTAAAGGAAGACCCGAGCAAATAATTAAACCATATAAAAAATTCATTATAAATACAGTAGACCTATCAAAGGATGATAATTTAAATAATGTTATTAATGATTTCAGGAGTAATCTTAAATTTGAAGATAGCCCCTTAGCTAATATATTGCTTATTAAGAAAGGTGAAAATTCTCATATACTTCTTTTATCACTCCATCACTACATTTCCGATGGTTGGTCTTTTCAAGTTTTTTTTAATGAGCTGAAACACTTTTACGAGCAGAATACTTTAAACATTGATATTAAGCAATTACCTCATTTGAAATACCAGTATTATGAATATGCGTTTAACGAACAGCAGAAATTTAAAAGTGAGTTATTTACTCAGAAATTAATTTTTTGGAACAATTATTTAAAAGATCAACAGAATTTAAAACTCCCTTTAAAACATAGTAATGAAACTCCACTTGGAAGTTCAGTTGAAACATATTTTTTTACTATAAGAGAAAGGGAAACCATATTAAATTTTTGTCAAAAAAATAAATTAACTCTTTTTCAATTTATGGTTAGTGTTATCCAATATGCATTTTATCTGAAAAGCCCTCACCTACATGAATTAAGTATCGGGACACCTGTATCCAGAAGAGAGGGAGGACCTTCTAATGATGTAATCGGGTGCTTCATTAATACAATAATAATAAGAACTTTATTTTCAAATCAAAAGACTTCAATTGAAGAATTCATTATAAAAAATAAGCCTAATATAACAAAAGCTTTAAAAAATCAAAGTGTCCCCTACGAACAAATCATAAAAGCCAGTAGAGATTCTTCAAATAGTAAAGGATACAAAATTTTAGTTTTTGAAGATAATACTCCACCCCATAGATTTTGCCTAGGAGATTTAGAATGTGAATATTTTAAAATCAATTCAAATGATTTAGATGAAGAGATGGCTATTTATTATCACTTTAGTAAAAATGAGTTCTCTTTAAATATAAATTATAAAAATTATTACGAAGAAGAAGAAGTTCAAAATTTAATGGCTAATATAATTAAATTAATACGTCAGTTATAGGGAGAAGATTAAAAATGGATAACTATATCAATATTTATGAAATAATATGTAGAATTTTAAACCAAAAGGATTTAAAACTTACTCCTGACACTGATTTTTATGAAATCGGTGGAGATTCAATGTTAGCAGTAGAATTAATACATTATATAAATTCTCACTTTGATACTGAAATATCTTTAGGGGATTTTCTTGAAAACACTACCCCAAGAAATTTATTAAATTTAATTAAGTCCAATAAGAGTAGTTTAAATTACCAAGAGAATGACGAAGATAATTTAAACTCTAAAAATATCCCTCTTCTTCCTACTCAAGAAGCGCTTATGGATTTTGAAGATATGGTGCCTAAAATGCATTTTAATCACCTTTTTGATGTTTTAGGGATAAAAGGGATAATAGAATCAGAGTTTCTTGAAAAAAGTATTAATAATGTGTTGAAACGCCATGATGCATTAAGAGCATCATTTAATTTTAAATCAAGAACCCAAATAATTAATGAATTTAAATATTTACCTCTAAGAATCACCGAAGTGAAGGATATGACAGAATTAAAAAAACAGGTAGAATCAGATTTACATCAACCTTTTAATTTAGAATCAAATGCATTTTTTATACGTTTTCACTTAATTTGTGTAAATAAAAGTGAGTATTACTTAAATATTGTTGCTCACCATCTTATTATTGATGGATATTCATTGCAAATGCTAGAAAAAGAAATATTTATGTTTTATAAAGCGTATTTAAATGCGGAACTGCCTCAAATAGATATTGACCCACCTAAATATAAGAGCTATGTAATCAAGTCCTTGAAAAATCTTCCCCTTACAAGTGCTGCTTTGGTGAGTCAACCAATAAAGTTTCCTCAAAATATTAAAGAACACATCAATCAATTCCAGAGGAAAATATTAATTAGAGAACTAAATATCGAGGAATTAAAGATTTTACAAAATACTCCAGAAATGAAAGGTACTACGCTTTTCCAGATTTTATTTAGCCAATTTGCTTTGCTTTTAGCCTTAAAAACTAAAACTAACAACTTTCAAGTATCTCTCCCAATACTGAATAGAAATAGTTCAGTAGAAATAGGAACAATGGGCAATATTTCTAGTGTGAGTACTGTAAACGTTGTGCTAGATGAAAATACAAAATTAAGAGATTTAATTGACGATATTGGAAAGCAAATTAAACAGACGGATATTAAATTCAAGTGGGCTACTGAAAGGAATTATAAAGAAAATCCTAATAATAGTAATGTTTACTTTTCATATCAAAAAAGATTCTTGTTTAAAGATTTTAAATTCGAAGTTCAAAGTGAAAATGAGAAAATTTTTAATAACACTTATATTTCTCCGAATGGTATGAAATTAATGATGAATATTGATTATAATCAGAATAAAATTATATTTCGTCTAGATTATCAAATGAAATATTTTGACGAAAACTATATTTATGAGTTAATCCGAATGTATGAATTACTATTGTCGAAATTCAGCACCAATATTAATTTGACTCTTAATGAAATTGCTGAAGATATAGTGAATTTAAACTAAATTGAGGTGTCTTTTATTATGAAGTATCTAATAGTGCTGCTTATACTAATATCTAACTCTATTATATTTAAAATATCTGCAAACTTGTTTTTTATAACTCTTATTATTGAATTTAGTCTTCTGATTTATTTTTTACAGAAGAAAAAAGTGTTGTTTGTTTTATATACTTTAATTAAAACTTTGCCAAAAAAGAATACTAAAAATATGGAAATAGATGGATTATTCGAAAATGTTCATGTCCAATTTGATTCTTATGGAGTTCCTACTATAAAAGCTGAAAGTTTAGAGGATAGTTCCTTTGTTCTGGGTTATTTAACTGCGAGGGATCGTTTATTTCAAATGGATTATCAACGGCGTGAAAGTTATGGGGAACTGGCAGAGATCTTAGGAAAAGTCTTCATAGACAAAGATAAAGAAATGAGATTATTAGATTTAAAAAAAATTGCAACAAAAGTAGTTGAACATCTTAATAAAGAGGAATTAAGTCTGTTAAAAAGTTATACCGATGGTGTTAATAATTATTTAGAAACTGTTAGTATTAAAAATAGTTTTGAGTTTATATTACTTGATTATACCCCCGAAAGATGGACGATTATTGACAGCATAGCGGTTTTTTTGGGTTTTTTCAAAAAATTAACGCTAGATCCAGAAGACAAAAAAATGGTAGAAGTTATGAATAATATACTTCCTAAGGATATTGTTGACTTTCTACTTCAAGATGACGATTGCTTTAATAATAAATATTTAAATAATGCTAATAGAGCATTTAACGGGATTCCAAAAGAACAAATTATTTCATTAATTAAACGGTTAAAAAATAAGCCTTCTATAAAAGAATCAATGCCGGAATTTATATTACCTATTGGTTCGAACGCTTGGGGGAAAAGGTACAAAACAAAGCAAGGGAAATATATTTCAAAAATTGCAAATGACATGCATTTACCTCTCTCAGTTCCAATTACTTGGTATCGCGCTCACTTAAAATTACCTGAAGGAGGCGGGAGTGGAATTATTTTGCCTGGCTTACCAGCTATAATTGCCGGCTCGTCTGATCATCTTAGTTGGGGTTTTACCAGATTTTGCGGAGATAATATGGAATATTTAAAATTAGAGTCTAATGAAAATGAAGATAGCTATCTGACTGAAGACGGGTGGAAACCATTTGAATATGAAAAACAGCTTATTAAAGTTAAAAATAGTGAAACTATTGAAATTAATATAAAAAAGACAATATACGGAAATGTAAATGCCAACAAAGTTTTAGATAAAAATGTATTACAATTCGGTAGTTTATTAGACTATAAAGCAATTAATTTTTCCATATATAAAATGATGCTAGTTAAAGATGTAGATGAAGGTATTCAAGTTATGAAAGAGTTTGGGGGTCCCCCAATGAATGTAATAATAGGGGACGATAAAGGAAATATTGGATGGACTGTATGTGGGAAAATACTGAAAAATACTAACAAAGATTTGTTGGGAATGGTCAATTGGGATGAATATAAATCAAGAAATGTATATTTGCATGATTCAGAAAAACCAGAAATTATTAATCCGACTGTAAATTATGTAGTTTCCGCAAATAATCGAATTATAGGAAGTGAAAGTAAGAATATATTAGGAAATAATTATTTTAATGGTTACCGTTTTTACCGAATTACTAACTTACTAAGGAATGAGCAACCATTATCGGCTAATCTAAAATGTGAAAGCATGGAAAATATTCAAAATGATACGTATGGTGAATTTTATTTTTATTATAGAGATTTAATTTTTGAAAGTATGACAAAGAAAAATGATGATTTCTCTAAAAAAATATTACACATGCTTGATAAGTGGGACAATAATGTTCAAAAGAATAGTCAATATTTTTCAATGCTCGTTGTATTTCACGAAAATTTAGTTAAAAAGGTAATCGAGCCACTGGTAAGTGAAGCTAAAGAAATTCAGCCAGATTTCCTTTTTGCATGGAACAACATTGAAACCCCACTAAGAGCAATACTTAGTGAGAAAAATTGTGAACTTATTTATACAGAAAAAGAAGACTTCGATGACTTTATTATAGATACTTGTAAAGAAGCATATGAACAACTTAGAAGTAATTTTAAGTGGAATGGTAAAAAGGCGTTAAGATGGGGAAAGACTAATAAAACTTTTATTTTTAATATTTTAAGCTTTTATTATCAAGAATTCTGGTCTGTTTTTAACATGCCAGTTAGGGAACTAGAAGGTTGTCAAAATACTGTTAATGTTTCATGGCCAGGATTTGGAGCATCTGTTCGTTTTATTTCCATACCAGGTGAGAAGGTAGGACTAATATCTATCCCGGGAGGGCAGTCTTCACATCCACTATCCAAAAACTACCGTGATCACTTTAAAAAGTGGATTAACGGTGAATATATTAATTTATATCCAGAAAGTAGTGTCTATGAATTGAATTTTTATAAAAAGGAATAAATAAAATGAAAAATATATATTATTTATATTTATCTGACCAGGAACTTAGATCTGAAAAATTCAAATATTTAATTGACGATATGAGCAAATTAGAATGCTTATACATAAATAAATATAAAAGAATTGAGGATCGTAATAGAGCATTATTAGGAACCTATATAGTTAAAAACCTTTATAATAGAAAGAACTCATCAATAGAATTAATTAGGGATGGAAAGAAAAAGCCTTATATTATTATTGGTAATAAAAAAGAGAAGAATTTTAATATAAGCCATTCTGGAAATATTATCATGGTTTCAATATGTGATACAAACGTAGGAGTAGATGTTGAGCTAATAAAAGAAGATTCTTTAATAAATAAATTTAACACTCAACAATTTTCAGAAAATCCAATAATTAATTTTTTCTTAAACTGGGTGTTGAAAGAAAGCTATGGCAAGAAGGTAGGAAAAGGATTATTAACTGAAAATCTATTTGAGACTGAATTTATTAAGATTAATGAGCAAGTCTATATGTATAAATCTAATTATTTACATATTTTCTACCCAGAAAGAAATTATATTGCTTGTATATGTGCAGAGAGTCCTGAAATTCCAGATATCATAAAGTTGAATTTTTGATAAGGAGATGTGCCTGATGAATAAGAAATTCCCAATAAACTATCCAATTGATAAAAAAACTGCTGATAAAATTAAGAATGAAATAGAAAAGCAAGGTATGGTTGCTCAAATAGATGAAAGATTTAATTTATGGATTACAAGTCCGACATTAAATGACAGTGAAGTTGACGCAATTGTTGAGAATACTATAATATCTAGTCAAAAAATTAAGATGATTGATAAAAATGATTTTAATAAAATGGTGAAAAGAGATGTTTCACTTTATGGGTACAATCTTAGTGAAGATGGAGTTGTTTACTTAAAAGGTCATGCTTTAAATGTTTATAATGAATTTAAAGATATTTTTGAGGAACTTAAAAAATGTTATAATGCAGAATTGCTTGAGATTCCTTATGTTATAGGGAGTAAAGAGTTGAGAAAAATAAAGTATAATCAACAATTTCCTGATAACTATACGGAAATAAAAAATACATCTCATTCAGAAACTATTGAATATTCCGTTTTGCCTGCTGCCTGTTTCCATACTTATAAAAATTTGGAAAATATTAATTTAAAATCCAAAAAACTAGTTGGAACATTAGGTAAGTGTCTCAGAAATGAAGAAAAAAAGTTGATTTCAGAGTATAGACTAACTTATTTTACGATGTCAGAAATTGTGACTTTCGGTACTTTTTTTGAAGTAGAGGAAACCAGAAAATGTATAATGGATAGAGTTTGGAATTTATTTAACTTGCTTGGTTTAAGAGGAAGGATTGAAACAGCATCTGATCCATTTTTTAATTCAGACAACAAAAAAAAATACCAGTTAGACAATGAAATTAAATATGAATTAATCTATGAATTAAAAGGGGAAGATTTTTCGGTAGCTTCATTTAATATTCATGAAAAATTCTTTACATCGAAATATAACATAAAACTTTTAGATAATCTTGCTTTTTCTGGATGCAATGCATTTGGTATTGAAAGATGGGTTTATGCTTTTTTATTAACGTATGGAGATGAAAAACTTCCAAAGTCATTTAAATATAAAGAAATATTCTGAGGAAAATGAAATCACCCACTTTTTTGAAGTGACCCCAAAAAGTTAGACACGGTTATTTCTTTTAGGCAGCTTGGTAAACTGAGTTCGGTATTGTACCGGACTCAGTATTAATTTTGCCTTGATACGTTTCGTGTTGTAATAATTCATATATTTTTCTAGTTCCTCTTTAAACTGCTCGACACTTTCGAATTCTTTAAAGGAATTCAGACTTCATAATCCCCAAAAAATTCTCCATCACCGAATTATCGTGACAATTTCCGTTGCGTGACATACTTTGTACAATACCTCTTTCTTTTAGGGCATGGCGATATTGTTTCATCTGAAAATGCCAGCCTTGATCTGAATGCATCAGTAGCTGATGTTCCGCTGGTAACTTCCCTAAAGCCTTTTCCAACATCTCTGAAACAAGTGAATACGTTTGAGCCAATGTAACCGTCAACCAAAATTGAACATTTTTTGCCCATTAACGATGAACACTTTTTACTCGTTAAATATCTTTTGCTGATGCTTTAATCGATGATTTTCATTGTTCATATGAATAACTTCTACTCAGTGTAACAGTCGATCTAAAATCGCTGTCATCATTCCTTGATTTCCTACTAATTCCGTCTATTCTTCAGGACTCGGTTTGATGTTGAAATGAGCAAGCTTTGCTCGTATATCTTATGTATCAATTGAAAGAATAACGTCGCCTAACGTTGATTTAAAGCCATGTACATGACATCATCTATAATGCCCAAATCCGAAGCCCGCAAACATTTTAACTGAATTTGCGAACGATGCGTAAATTCTTCTGTTTTTAATAACTGGATTAGTTCTCCCATTGTTACGAAATAGACTTGAAATCCTTTCTGAATTGCTTCAATACCTAAGCCTACTGCCAATAAAGTTTTACCGGCTCCAGGTGGTCCTAAGAGAATTAAGTTATAGCTCTGCTCTAACCACTGAAATTCTTGTAATTGCTTCATTTGACCCACTGTAATCGCTGTCTGCTCATCTAACTGAAACATATGCAACGGTTTATGATATGGAAAACATGCCTATGTAAGCGTTTTTCAATACTCTTTTCTTCACGTCTTCTTAACTCTAACGTAGTGAGCTCCTCTAAAAACTCTAAATAAGTCCAAGGTACTTGTTCTGCTTCGCGAAGAAGCTCTGGAAGCCCCTCCGCTGTTTCAACTAATCGTAATTGTTTAAATGCTTTTTGAATATCTACTACACTTTTACTCATTTATTTGCCTCCCATACGGTGAATGTACTCTTGTAAGTCCCTTGTTTGTACTGCTATTGTTACAGGCTGTTTTAGGTTCTACCTCTACAGCTGCTTCAATTCCGGGTTCTGTTTTCGTACGCTTAAAATAAGCGACAACATCACGAAATTCATTAGCACTATACAATTTTTCTTGAATACATTTTTCTACTGCTCTAGAAATCCATTCTGGACTTTCTGTTGCGACTTTTTTAAAAAGGAACAGCCGGTCACGTCGATAACGACCGTATGTATGACAAACATCTTGAATATATTGCTCTGCGCCTTCATAAGGAAATAAAATGAGCACATTTCGTTGTAATTGATCGAGCGATGTAGAGCGATCGCGTCCATGATTTACATTTTTAATTAGCTTTCCTTTTTCTAAGCTAATCGAATGCTCCGCAAGAATTTCTCCTGTATACGGCGCTAAAATCTTTAGTATTTGCCCATGGAGCAATAGATTTACTTCTGGATATTTCGTATAATTACCTAAAGGAATAGAGTATCGATTGGACGCATATCGAACCGTATTGTCCTTGTTCACATTCCTTGTTATAATTTCAGTATGGTTGCTTTCTATAATAGAAAGCGGTGATGAGACTTTTCTTAAGTGTTGCTTTTCGAGGAGAAACACTTCGAAAGGTCTCTTTTTTGTCGTGTTATGTATTTTATAATTGCCTGTCCGTTCGAGCCATTTCCAAGCTTTTTCGTTCCAATCCTCATGCGATGAATAGACATGATTTTTCGCAAAGTTATTTTTTACGTACTTTACGACATTTTCAATTTTTCCTTTAGACTCAGGGTCTGCTTTACGATAGAGATAGATGTTGAATCTACGTTCCTTTACATACTGATGAAATTCCTTTGTTAATATAAGGTCTCCGGCATTTTCACTAACAGCGATTAAATTATCCTGATCATATACAATCTCTTCCGTAATACCATCATAATATTTGAAACGCTTTTTCATGACAATGAATTGTATCTTTCGTAGTAAAAGGGCGATGTTGCCAAATCATATATTTTTGCCTAGAATGGTCCAATACAAAGCCGATAAAATACAACTTCATTTCTTTACCATTAGTCATTTTGTATTTCATCAAAATAAACAATCTTTATCATCTTTTTTTGTTCAGTAGATTTTTTTCTTGATATACACGCTTCCTCCAATTTCAATGTCATAAGATATCGGCTGTGTACCTAATTTCTGTGAATACTTCCCCCATTGAGGATTGAAACCTTTTTTAGATTACTCATATTCAAATTCATTTTTTTCTTCACTATGTAGTAGATTTCTCTTCAATTTATGCATGCTCCTTATATTTTAGATTTTTAAACACTCCTGGTTAATTAAAATCCGAAAAGTAAATATATCCCATTAAATTATACAATAAATGTTTAACTAGGTTCGTGTAAAAAAAGGTACTTTTGAACTATTGCTATTTTAAGGATTTTGAGTATTATGATTAACGCTTGAGGTCAATAGCAACTAATTTATATAAACACCTATCTTTACTAGAAAGGAGGTACCTCTTAGTGGAGGACAAACATTATCACAATATCCCCAATTGGTATCAGCAATGTCTTGTACATTGTGAAGTCTTAGGTATATCAAAAACAACTATCAAATTGTTCATCCACCTTCAGGAACAAAAACATGAACAAAATAATGAAGAAGTTAAAAATCAAAGGTTATGAAAAAAGCACCATTATTAAACCAAGATTGAACTACAAATTGAAAGAAATAAAAGATGTTCAATTATCACTTCATTTTGAAGAAATAAATTCTATTAATATTAAGAATGAGAAATAAAGTATAAAAAATTCCTTTCCAGTCAAGATTGATTATAAAAATAAGACTGGAGGGAACTATATAAACGACCAATATCGTGTTGTAAAAGTAAGTTACTCTGAAGAATTATCATCCGAATCTGAATTATGGTTTAGAAGATTTATTGAAAAAAGACTTCTTGATCATGTTGCCAAAAATGATTATAGACTCCGAGCTTTACTGATTAGTAGAAAATAAATTTACGAAAGGATTATTACATGAAGGAAAAAAATTTGATTATTGTTTATAGCCGAGTGAGTTCCGCTGCTCAAAATCTTGAATTACAAGAAGCGGCTGCAAATCGGTATCTTGAGTCAATGGGATATAGTGGAGAAGAAAATTTTATTATTAGACTAGATGATCACGATGTTTCAGCTACGAAATTAAAAATGGCTCAAAGACCAAGTTTAATGCAACTAATTCGTTTAATTAAAGAAGGTAAAGTTAAAACAATAGTTGCTTATAAACGGGATAGGTTGGCAAGAAATTTTTACGAATTCGTCGATATAACAAAAATTTTTATTGAATATGATGTCGAAGTCATTTATACAGCTAGTAATGAGCCACCATTTAAGAAAAAGTTAGCTTTGGAAGCTTTTTACGGGATGTTTGCACAGATGGAAGGCCAGAATATCAGTATACGTACTGCGGATGCGAGAAAGCAATATCCATCAAATATTTTTGGATATAAACGAATTACTTATGAGACAAGTAAACCACGTTACATTGTTAATGAGGATCAGAAATGTTTGATTGAATCATTAGTCACGGATTTCAGTAAGGTTACAAATGAAGAACAGTTCCTTGATTATTTAATGATTAAAAGAAAAGGATTAAAAGATCCAGACAAGATAATTAAAATCTTAACAAATCCTTTTTATTCAGGGCATTACGAATCAAAAAGTCATTATCAGGTGCTACTTAGGAAACCGAAAGGAAATGTAGTAATTACATTCTTACAAAAACTGCTTTCCTTAAATCGCTTAATATCAAGCGGTTTAGAGCATAATCATTCGGTTTCTCAACCATCTTGGAATTCCTCGATGGTTAAAAAACCGAACCCTTAAATTTATTTATGGTCAAAAAACCGAAAATTTAAACCTGAGAAAATACATTTCCTTAAATGACTTAAAATATAAAGGTATAAAAAATGAATAAACGCAAAGGGATAACCCCATGGAAGGTTTACACAAATGTGTAGATCTCTCTGTGGGGTTTTTCTTTTTAAAGAGAACTAAAAAGGTGTGGAATTAGGTGTTGTTATAAGAAGATTTTGATAATAAGTAACTAATATTATCAATTCAAAGCGAATACACTTTAACAACCCATAACATCGGAGTGATTTATTATGAAGGAAGTAAGTCAGCACCAAACGTTGGGTGAAATTAACATAGGTGGCGTAAAGTATTTACACAAACCAGACGATAAATTTGATTTCCTAAAGGATATTTCAGGTAACGAAGTAAAAATACATCTAAAATTTACTAAAGATAAAGAAAAAAGAAAAGAAGCAAAAAATGCATTAAAAACGTTTTTTTTAGAGATATTATAAATATCTCTTATTAAGGCGAAAGAAACGGGTGTGTAAAAATGAAACGAGTTTGGTGTCTTTTTCGAGTATCGAAGAAACAACAAGTCAGTACAGATGATGATATACCGATGCAAAAAAATTCTTGTCATCAATTCGTAAAAAATAAACCAAATTGGATAATAACAAATGAGTTATATGAAAAAGGAGTATCTGGTTGGAGAAAAACGGTAAATGAACGAGATGAAATGGCAATACTAAAAGAAGGCGCATTAAATAAAGAATTTGACGTTTTATTGGTTTTCATGTTCGATCGTTTAGGTCGTAGAGAAGATGAAACACCAGTAATGGTAAATTTTTTAATTCAGAACGGTATTGAGGTTTGGTCTGTAAAAGAGGGCCAAAGAAAAATTGAGTCTCATATTGATAAGCTTCTAAACTATATAAGCTTTTGGCAATCGGATGGAGAAAGTCAAAAGACTTCAATTAGGGTAAAGGAAGCAAAGAAGCAGCTAAGTGAACAAGGCTATTTTCAAGGTGGTTCTGCTCCGATTGGCTACAAAATAGTTGAAACAGATGAGCAGCATTGGAAAAATAGAGAACGTCGAGTTAAAGAACTAGTGCCAGATGAATCTGAATCTGAAATGATTAAGTTGATATATACGTTATATGTAAACAAACATATGGGTTATCGAAAAATTGTTGATTATTTAAATGAAAATGGATATCGAAATAGAGAAGGTAAAGTTTTTACGGTGAGTACTATACAGAAAATATTATCAAATTCAATTTACATTGGATTAAAGCGATATAAAAATGCTGTTGGTGGTACGCAACCATATAACGAAAAATTAAGAATTATTTCAGATGAGTTATTTAGTCAGGCTGAGCAAATAAGAAATAATAGGAATAGCAAAATTACCGAACAAGACAAATCAAATATACCGAGAACAGGAAAATTACTATTCTCTGGTTTAGCATATTGCAAATATTGTAGTTCAAAATTAACCCCTAATTATCTATATAGAAAAACAAAATATAACAATAAAGAGGGATATTATAAAAATACAATTTACCGATATAAATGTCCTTTAAATAAAGGGAAATTACATTGTGACCATCAACAAAATATCTGGGGCGGAAAGAAATTCGATACTCTAATTATTGATAAGATAAAAGTTATCTTATCACAATTTGAAATGAGTTCTTTCCTTGATACAAGCAAAAGTATGAAAGTGGATTTGCTAAAGCTAAAGGAACGGAATGTTCATAACTTAGAAAAAGAGTATTTAGCTTTAACAAAGCAACATGAAAAATTAAACCTTGAAATTGGGAAAACTTTAATCGGAGAAAGTTCTTTTACTGCTGAGCAGTTATCAGGAGCGATTAACGCAGTTGAAAAGCAAATAGAAGAAAAGTCATCACAATTAAATTCTTTGAAAGCAGAATTAGAAAAAGAAAGAGAGAACTATTCTGATGTGAATTACTTGGCAAATGAATTAGAAGATTGGGAGCAAAAATTTAATGAAGCAGACGATGATCTAAAAAAAGCAATGCTCTCAAGAATAATTAATAAGGTTTATTTAGGGAAAAATGAAATAGAAATTGAACTGAATATATGGTTGTCCGATTATTTTGAAGGGAAGTTTAATTAGAGTATCTAGATTTATAATTATTTTGGTTTTATGGAACAAATGTACTTCTGTGATTTTGATTAAAATCCTGTGTTGATATGCAGGATTTTTTCTTATGCCACAATCGGGCCAGATTGTGGAGAAACCTTTTAATAAGGATAGTACTCATAATCTAATACCACTAGTGAGTATATTGTGAAAAATACGAAAGCTAGTGGAGAATGTTTACTAGAAGAAAGAAAATAGATGAGTATTATATTAACAGTATTGATAATCTTAAAGAGAAAGTTGATAACTTAAAGGACACTTTTTGGTATTAAAAGAATTTATTGATTATTTTAGAGGTAAGAGTTGCAAGGTAATTGGTTTAGAAAAGATTAAAGATGAATGGATTTTACTATATAAGCTGGATACTGGATCATCATTGTATATTATGTTTAACAAACTAGAAAAGTTTAGACCAGATTGGAATTTTGGGATATTATCAAGTGTTTATTCAGATTTTCATTATAAGTCTGGAAAAAAATTTAAATATGTTCATATTGGAGATATTCAAGGCAGTGAGAAGAATAATGGATATGGTTCATTCTTAATGAAATATCTGCAGAAAGAGATTGTGATACAAAATTTTACACATATCTAAAATTGTCTTCAGAGATTGGGATCACATTAATAGACTAGAACATTTCTATAAGAAACACGAATTTACTGTAAAGTTAAATTATGATATTAAAAATGGTGAGATTAAATGGGTGAAATTTTTCTCAAAAAGTATATACCACAAACGGGCGCGATTATGGAGCAACATAGGGAGAAATCATTCAAACTTTTCTGTAAAAACGAAATTTAGGGCTGTTGATTAAAATACAAATCAATAGTCATTTTATTAAATAGGAAGAAAGTCTAATCGAATTCAATACATTTATAACATACTGATTAGCAAATCATTTTTGTTAAGTTTATAAGTGATTACGTATTTTCCTCAAATAATGCAAATTACTTCGGTTAGTTATCGTTTTTAGTAGTGTTTTTTGTTAACATTAGCCTTTGCTTCTGGAACAGGGGACTATGTACAACTATTTGAGCCGACAGCAAGTATGTTTGAGAAAGAAGGTAAAGGCTATATTGTCGCTTCGTTTGGTACTGAATCTGGGCAATTGCCGTATACATCGTTTATGGCGAAAAGCAGCTATTTAAAGGACAAAGCGAAGACAGTTCAAGGTTTCACAAATGCCTTGAAGCGAGCACAGGATTTTGTGCAAAAATCGAGTGCAGCAGAAATAGCGAAAATTATTCAGCCATACTTTGAAAATGTAGATATTGAATTAATCGAAACAGTGGTAGAGCGTTATAAATCACAGGGTTCCTATGCTACAGATCCTATTTTGGATAAAGGGGAATGGGATAACTTGCAAACGATCATGGGAGAAGCGGGTGAACTTCCTCAAAAAGTGGATTATGAAAAGCTTGTAAATACAACCTTTGCTAAAAAGGCAGCTGAGTAATATGGAATTTTTAAAAGTAAAAAATATTCACCATAGCTATTTTTCGAAAACGCAGGCAAAAGAAGTTTTACGTGATATCAATTTAGATATTCGTGAGGGTGAGTTTGTTTCTTTTATAGGACCGAGCGGATGTGGGAAAACAACGTTATTATCAATTATTGCGGGCTTATTTTCGTCTACAGAGGGCAAGGTATACATTGATGGTGAGGAAATTTCAACACACAATCAGTCTCTCATTGGCTACATGCTCCAGCAAGATTATTTATTTCCTTGGAAGACCATTGAAGAAAATGTCACTATTGGGTTGAAAATCATGGAACGAAGTAATAAAACTCATAAAGTAACTGCAAATGCACTTTTGCAAGAAATTGGTTTGCCGCATGTAGGGAACAACTATCCGAGAGAGTTATCTGGTGGCATGCGTCAACGTGTAGCACTTGCAAGAACTTTAGCAGTGGACCCTAAAATTTTATTGCTAGATGAACCATTTTCGGCACTTGATTATCAGTCTAAATTAAAACTGGAGGATTTGGTTGTTGAAACGTTAAAGGCCTATCAAAAAACTGCAATTCTTGTGACACATGATATTGGTGAAGCAATTGCGATGAGTGAACGGGTATTTCTGTTTTCTGCCAATCCGGGTACAGTGCATAAAGTATTTGAAATACCTTCAGAGTTACAAGAGCTGTCACCTTTTGATGTTCGACAGCATCCAGCGTATTCAGACATATTCCAAATTATTTGGAAGGAGCTGGAGAGTCTTGGATAATACAATGTTTAAACAGTATCAGCAAATGTTAAAAAAAGAAAAGCGCTATGTTCGATTATATCAGCTTATTATCTTACTCGTATTTTTCGGTGGGTGGGAGCTTCTATCAAGAGTTGGGTGGATTGACCGTTTAATTTTTAGTTCTCCAACGCGCGTGTGGCAAACATTGGTAGAAAAAGTGGGCGATGGTACGTTAACACTTCACGTTGGCGTTACTTTAATGGAAACGATTATTGGCTTTATTGCTGGAACACTACTGGGTACATTAATAGCAACAGTATTGTGGTGGTCATCGATGCTGTCAAAGGTACTAGATCCATATTTAGTTATTTTAAACGCTATGCCGAAAGTTGCTTTAGGACCCATTTTAATAGTCGCCCTTGGTCCTGGTTATTTTTCTATTATAGCGATGGGCGCTTTGATTTCAATCATTATTACAACCATCGTGGTTTATACGGCTTTTAAAGGGGTTGATCCTAACTACAGCAAAGTATTACAAACTTTTGGGGCAACCAGATGGCAAATATTTAAAGAAGTTATTTTACCTGCTTCCTTCCCAACGATTATTTCTACTTTGAAAGTAAATGTAGGACTTTCTTGGGTAGGTGTCATAGTTGGTGAATTTTTAGTTGCCTCAAAAGGGCTTGGTTATTTAATTATTTATGGTTTTCAGGTGTTTAATTTTAATCTTGTGCTTATGTCACTTCTCATCATCGCCTTTTTTGCGACGATTATGTATCAGGTTGTCGAATTGATTGAGAAGGCGATTATAAAAAATAATGGTTAAATGTTAAAGGAGGTGTCTCAAATAATGAGTCGCCTCCTTCGTGTTGATAATATTCCGATAAAAACAGAAATTGTTCCGATAAAACGAGATAATATTCCGATAAAAGTTAAAATTGTTCCGATAAAATGAGATTTTGTTCCGATAAATCTTGGTGAGTAGCCTGAAATGGAAATCACCTTTTTTTCAATATGATAAAGGAGGTGACGCAAATAATGGGTCACCTCCTTCGGCTGATCAGTTAAAATTCTTTATCCATCTGTGGTGAAGTACGATAAAAACGGAAATTTCCTGTTTCAATGCGTGCGACGGTATTATCTTCAATACGGTCATGACATGTTTCACACATATACGTATGAATTGGTCGATTGCGTAATTTTTTTGCTAACGGTAAATTATCATCTAAATTGTTAATAGTATCGCAAATAACGCACTTTACGCGCATTGCATTCCCTCCTACTCAGCACGAATAGCTAATACATTTTTGATAGGGTTGTCTACATTTGAACCGTCTCTAAATAGCACATGAACAGGACCATCTTCCATTAATGGCTTACCATCTTGGCTATATTTTAAAATTAATGTATAAGCTTCTTCGATTGTAAATGGATATTCTTTGTTATCTTCACATTCAATGACGATTGTTGTTGCTTCAGGTTTAATATCAGCATTTTTTAAGAAGTGACTTAATTCGATTCCGAAAGTGCCTGTTTCCATCCCTTTGCGGTCGAATTTTCGTTCTGATTTCAATGTTGGTGGGAAAGTAGCTCCTTCCATAATCTCACGTGACCAGTGAGCACCTACCTCACGCATATATTTAATATCCGAATCTTCTTCAACTTCTTTAGTGTCGAAATACGTTTTTAAATCTAATTTACGATCATCGAAAATCCAAACAGTGGGATCTAATGTTAATTGGAATGTAACTGCGCCCTTAATAGGAATTATTGTTTCCATTATAGAAATCCTCCTTAAATCTTGTATATCCATGAAATAGTATAACGCTAATGACTAGAGATAATAAAGAAATATAATTCGATTTCTCTATTTTCCAATGTAGACACTTGCATTTTTAACGACTAAAAGATAAACTTTATTAAGATAGAATCGAAGAAATATCAGATAATGGGGGCGTCCTCATGGATACTAAATCACAAACTTCTTTTCAAGAGAAGGCTTTGGAGCTTTTAGTTGCTGATGCAGATAAAATTGCTCGCCTCATTCGAGTACAAATGGATCATTTAACAATGCCACAATGCCCTCTATATGAAGAAGTATTAGATACACAAATGTTCGGCCTTTCACGTGAAATTGAATTTGCTGTTAAGCTTGGACTCATTGAACGCGAAAAAGGCAAAGAAATTCTCGATTCACTCGAGAAAGAACTTTCTGTACTACATGACGCGTATACAGACAAATAAAAAGAAAAAACTCAAACGCATTTGCGATTTGAGTTTTTTTTCTAGAATGAGGTTTTCCGATGAAACAATATTTAAAACGTTATGCACAAAATTTTGATTACCCGTTGTTTTTTACTGTTCTATTATTAAGCTTATTTGGTTTAATAATGATTTATAGCTCCAGTATGATGGTGGCGATTGCACAAAAAGGAGAAGCTCCAGATTTCTATTATCACAAGCAAGTAATCAATTTAATTGTAGCTTTTTTTGGATTATTAGTAGCAGCATTTTTCCCGTATAAACATTATGCGAATAAAAATGTTATGTTGTTATTGACGGCTGTGTTAGTTGTTCTATTTACTTGGGTAAAAGTTGCTGGTAACGGTGATACGGCAGGGATAGGTTCTAAAAGTTGGATACATGTTCCGGGTTTTGGTAATTTTCAACCTTCTGAATATGCGAAGCTATTTATAATTTTATATTTTGCTGCAGCTTTTTATCGGAAAGGACAGAAGTATACGCTTGAAAAGCTACAACCAAATGAAATATTTTATCCTATATTCCTCTGGATTCTTGTTGTTGCGGGTGTAGCATTTGAAACCGACTTGGGAGCAAGTATTATTCTATGTGGAATTGCGGTTAGTGTTGTAGCAGCGAGTGGTATTCCATTTAAAACATTTTGGAAGTTTTTTGGGGTGTTGGGCGCGTTTGGAGGAGTCATTTTTGGTATACTAATGCTGTTTAAAGGAAGTATGTTAACGACAAACCGTTTAGGACGTCTTAAATCATTCATTAACCCGTTTGAGTATGAGACTGGTAGTGGTCACCAAGTTGTCAATAGTTATTATGCCATTGGCGGAGGCGGTTTAGAAGGAAGAGGTCTCGGTCAATCAATTCAAAAATTGGGGTATTTACCTGAACCACAAACCGATTTTATTATGGCAATTATTATGGAGGAACTAGGAATTTGGGGAGTTCTTATCGTTTTAGGTGGTTTAGGGTTTATTGTATATAAAGGGTTTTCGATTGCGTTGCGCACGAAAGATCCACTAGCACGTATGATTACGGCTGGTATTGCGAGCTGGATTGGCTGGCAAACGTTTATCAATCTTGGGGGTGTAACTGGGTTAATCCCGTTAACCGGTGTCACGCTACCTTTTATTAGCTATGGCGGGACATCTATAATTATTCTATCTTTAGCGATGGGAATATTAATCAATATTTCTATGTTTGAAAAGGTAGAAAGGAGAAAGACACAATCATAAAGGGGGATATCAATGGAATCAATCAACAAAATTCTCGTAGCCAATCGAGGAGAAATTGCAATTCGTATTTTCCGTGCATGTACGGAGTTGAATATCCAAACTGTAGCCATTTATTCGCGGGAGGACAGTGGGGCATTCCATCGTTTTAAAGCAGATGAAGCCTATTTAGTAGGAGCTGGCAAGAAACCAATTGATGCTTATTTAGATATTGAGGGCATTATTACGATCGCGAAAGATGCTAATGTTGATGCGATTCATCCAGGTTATGGCTTTTTATCAGAAAACGTAGAATTTGCACGTCGATGTGAAGAAGAGGGGATTGTTTTCATTGGACCTACTTCTCAGCATTTAGATATGTTTGGGGATAAGGTGAAGGCGCGTGAACAAGCAATTGCTGCAGGTATTCCTGTTATTCCAGGTAC
This sequence comes from Lysinibacillus sp. EB271-A1-10B, assembly GCF_058791335.1. Taxonomy (NCBI): domain Bacteria; kingdom Bacillati; phylum Bacillota; class Bacilli; order Caryophanales; family Bacillaceae; genus Lysinibacillus; species Lysinibacillus sp. EB271-A1-10B. The sequence continues at coordinate 367,736 of NZ_JBYTDL010000001.1, read as the reverse complement.
AGATGGTCCAGTAGCTAATTTAGCGGAGGTAGAAGCTTTTGCTAGCGCATATGATTATCCAATTATGATTAAGGCAGCACTAGGCGGCGGTGGTCGAGGAATGCGCCTTGTTCATACAAAAGAGGAGCTAGCGTCCTCCTATGAACGTGCAAAATCAGAGGCGAAAGCAGCATTTGGCTCTGATGAGGTGTATGTAGAAAAGGCGATTATTAAGCCAAAGCATATTGAAGTCCAAATTATTGGCGATCAACAGGGCAATATCATTCATTTATATGAACGTGATTGCTCGATTCAACGTCGACATCAAAAGGTTGTAGAAATCGCACCATCTAATTCAATTTCGGAGGATTTAAGAAGCCGAATTTGCGATGCTGCGGTTCAATTAATGAAAAATGTCTCATACATAAATGCAGGGACAGTAGAATTTTTAGTTGCAGGCGATGAGTTTTATTTCATCGAGGTCAACCCTCGTATTCAAGTAGAGCATACGATTACTGAAATGATTACGGGTGTTGATATTGTGCACGCCCAAATTAAAGTGGCAGCAGGGTACGGTCTCCATAGTGAGGAAATCCATATTCCACAACAGGCAGATATTCCAATGATCGGCTATGCGATTCAAGCGCGTGTCACAACGGAAGACCCAGCTAATGATTTTATGCCTGATACAGGGAAGCTTATGGTGTACCGTTCAAGCGGTGGTTTTGGCGTTCGATTGGATGCCGGCAATGGCTTCCAAGGAGCTGTTGTAACGCCGTACTATGATTCGCTACTAGTTAAAATTTCAACGACAGGGATGACGTTTAAAGAAGCGGCAGCAAAAATGGACCGAAACTTAAAAGAGTTCCGTATTCGTGGGGTGAAAACGAATATTCCATTTTTAAATAATGTTGTAACGCACGATAAATTTTTAACGGGTGCATTTGATACAAGCTTTATCGATTCAACACCTGAATTATTTAATTTCCCTGAGCGCAAAGACCGTGGGACAAAGCTCTTAAGCTATATTGGCAATGTGACACTAAATGGCTTCCCTGGTGTAGAGAAGAAGTCGAAACCAATTTTTGTGCAGCCGAGCATCCCAAAAGTCGATAAATTAATCGTTCCTCCGGCAGGGACAAAGCAAATTTTAGATGCCCAAGGAGCAGATGGGCTTGTGAAATGGATTTTGGAGCAAGAGGATGTGCTATTAACGGATACAACTTTCCGAGATGCACACCAATCACTTCTTGCAACACGTGTGCGTTCACAGGATATGTTCGAAGTTGCAGATGCAACAGCGCGCATGATGCATAATTTCTTCTCACTAGAAATGTGGGGGGGCGCGACGTTTGATGTGGCGTACCGTTTCTTAAAAGAAGACCCATGGGAGCGTCTTGCTAAGCTACGAGAACAAGTACCGAATGTACTATTCCAAATGTTATTGCGTGGTGCGAATGCAGTTGGCTACACAAATTACCCAGACAATTTAATTCGTGAGTTTATCGCTGAATCAGCGGCATCAGGCATTGACGTATTCCGTATTTTCGATAGCTTGAACTGGATTAAAGGAATGGAAGTAGCCATTGATGCAGCACGTCAATCAGGTAAAATTGCTGAAGCTGCGATTTGTTACACAGGAGATATTTTTGATGAATCAAGAGCGAAATATTCAGTTCAATACTACAAGGAAATGGCAAAAGAGCTAGAGGCAGCAGGTGCCCATATTTTAGCGATAAAAGATATGGCTGGATTATTGAAGCCAGAAGCAGCTTATCGTTTAATTTCAGAGTTGAAAGAGACGACAAGTCTGCCAATCCATCTGCATACGCATGATACAAGTGGCAATGGTATTTATTTATATGCCAAGGCGATCGAAGCAGGGGTAGATATCATTGATACGGCGCTCGGTTCAATGGCAGGTTTAACATCACAGCCAAGTGCAAACTCCTTGTATTATGCAATGAAAGGCGGTAAGCGCGAGGTTCGTGCCGATATCGATGCGCTTGAAAAGTTATCGTACTACTGGGAAGATGTGCGTAAATACTATAAGGATTTTGAAAGCGGCATGATTAGCCCGCATTCAGAAATTTATGTCCATGAAATGCCAGGTGGTCAGTACAGTAACTTGCAACAACAAGCCAAAGCAGTTGGCCTTGGAGATCGATGGGAAGAAGTGAAGCGTATGTATTCCCGCGTAAACCTTCTATTTGGCGATATTGTCAAAGTAACCCCATCTTCGAAAGTAGTCGGTGATATGGCGTTATTTATGGTGCAAAATGATTTAGATGAAAACTCTGTCCTGACAAGAGGGCAAACAATCGATTTCCCAGATTCTGTGATTGAATTCTTCCAAGGCTATTTAGGACAACCACATGGTGGCTTCCCAGAGGCACTTCAAAAGGTTGTGTTAAAGGATCGTGAAGCAATTACGGTACGCCCTGGCGAACTACTAGAGCCTGTGAATTTTGAGCAATTAGAGGCGATACTAGAGGAAAAATTAAATCGTCCTGTGACAAAGCAGGATGTGCTAGCGTTTGCTTTGTATCCTAAAGTGTTTGAAGAGTATGCAAAAACAGTGAATTCCTTCGGCAATATTTCGGTATTAGATACGCCAACATTCCTTTACGGGTTAAAACTAGGCGAAGAAATCGAAGTCGAGATCGAAAAAGGAAAAACACTAATCATTAAACTTGTTTCTATTGGTGAACCGCAGCACGATGGTACGCGTGTTATATATTTTGAGCTAAACGGTCAATCTCGTGAATTAGTGATTCAAGATATGACTGTCGAAGTAGATGGCAGTCTGGCATTAAAAGCAGACCCAAACAATCCAAATCAAATTGGCGCAACGATGCCTGGAACGGTCTTAAAAGTAGTCGTATCGAAAGGAAGCCATGTAAAACGTGGGGATCACTTATTAATTACCGAAGCGATGAAAATGGAAACAACCGTCCAAGCGGCGAAAGACGGTATCGTGAAAGAAGTATACGCTCATGCGGGCGATGCTATTTCAACAGGTGATTTGTTAATTGAAATTGAATAATTGATAATAAAGAAGGTTATTAGAGGGCTTTTACAGCATACTAATAACCTTTTTTTATGGCCCATCACCATAATGTGTGGTTGATTTCCGTTACGGCTGGGCGCTTTGTTGCTGTCGCTTCGCTTTCGCACAGTTAAAACATTTGTTGTTGCTGTCGCTTCGCTTTCGCACAGAGCAGAGCTTCCTGGGGGCGTCCGATGAGCCGCTTGGGCCAACAGATGTTTTTTGCGTGAAAGCGTAGTGCTAGCGTAGCGGCAGGATGTTGGTCACGAAGGCGTTATCACAGGACGTGATGCCTTTAGCCTTCGTTCCCCTATATCGCTAATCCTCAAGGAGTCGCCATCCTTCACTCCAATCAACTAATATATAGAGCATATATTTTTAAGCTTTTTGCTTATGAGCCTTTTTTATCTTCATTCAGAAAATATTTTTGTAGCGAAAGCACACCGAGGCAACAACTAATTTTGCTATATTGTAATAATAAACTTGTTGATTTTTATAGACATAAATGGTAGAAGTGTTTGCCGAAATAAAAAAGATTCACTACTTAAAAATGTAGCGAATCTTTTTCTACTATTATTTGCTTTTTTCATTATAATTGCTACGTGCAACTAGCATTATCATGTAACAAAGTAGACCAAATAGAATTGAAATGAATAATGAATGAAGTAATGCGACTGTTAAATTCAATTTAGTTAGGACTACTAACATACCTGCGATCATTTGTAAAATTACTATAGTAAAAGCAATAATCCAGCCATAGTAAATAACGCGTTGATTTTTATATTCTTTTACAACGTGCCAAGTTATGTATGCAATCCAAATGAAAAAGATAAGAACTGCTAGGCGATGTCCCATTTGCACCCATTCATACATATTATTAAAAGGTGCGAATGGTGTTTCATTATAGCAAAATGGCCAGTCAGGGCATATTAAGCTAGAATCTGTATGGCGAACAAGCGCCCCTGTATAAACGACTAAATAAGAATAAATTGTGACAGCAATTGTATGCCAACGTAACTTTTTACCAATAAATACGTTATCGGCATCAAATTTCCGATCGACTTCAAATACAATCATAGAAAGAAGGAGCACAGCAGCAAAGGAAATAAGAGAAATCCCAAAGTGGAGGGCTAATATGAAATCGCCTTGTCCCCACAACACTTGAGCTGCTCCAATAAGAGCTTGTGCGATTAAGAAAAACATCGCTAAGAAACCTAATAATTTTACTTCTCGAATATGACCGAGTTTACGCCATGTCCAAACTGTTAACGCAAGAATTGAAATAGATACAACTCCAGTTACAAGACGATGAGAAAATTCAATTAAGACTTCTGGTGTTATTTCTTTTGGAATAAGAGAACCATTACAATCAGGCCAATTTCGACCACAGCCTAAGCCACTATCTGTTTTGGTAACGAGTGCTCCACCTAATAAAATAAGAAGCATTCCAACTGTAGCGGCAACAGCAAACCATTTCATATACTTGTTGTGTTGCATAAAATGAGTCACCTACTTTATCTATGAACATTACATGAAAGTAATGTTTCTGCTAATAGATGATATCGAAAATACAGGTAAAAAACAACTTGTAAAGAGTAGGGAGTATTAGATGTCGATTCCATTTCACAAATTGTTCATAATTTCGTACTCTAACCTTCACAATTCATTTTGGAAAATGATTTACTATAGATATGTTGTTTTTATTATATTTCTAGACAAAGCTAATTTTTACAACTTCATCTAAATTTCACTTAATGTCTAGAAATCAATCGCAAATTTCGCTATAGTAATTGGTAGCGGAATATGCTTACAAAAATGAAAGGAGAGGTATCATGTCAAACGGTCGTGCACTGACGGCTACTAGAAATGGTGGACCAGCATCAACATCTGTTGTGAAAGATTTCTTAGCACTGATAAAAATTGGAATTGTTAACTCGAATCTTGTCACAACGTTTACAGGGATGTGGCTGGCATTTCAATTTACTAGTAGACACTTCTTGCAAGAGCTTGATGTCATATTGTTCACCATGCTGGGTGCAGCATTGATTATAGGTGGCTCGGGCGCAATGAATAACTTTATTGATCAGGATATTGACCCAATCATGAAAAGAACGAAGGCAAGACCGACAGTAACGGGTAGATTTAAGCCGAATTTTGTACTGACCATTGCCCTCTCATTTTTAATTGTAGGTGAAATTTTGTTATTTGCGGCATCGTTTGCGGCCGGCATGTGGGGACTTGTAGGAATATTTGCTTATGTTGTTCTGTACTCAATGTGGTCAAAGAGGAAGCATGTTAGTAACACGGTTGTAGGAAGTATTTCGGGGGCAATCCCACCAGTTATTGGGTTTGCAGCTGTTGAGCCTACATTAGGTGCTGGAGCACTTGCCTTATTCCTGATCATGTTTGCATGGCAACCACCGCATTTTTATGCACTTGCTATGAAACGTACTGAGGAATATCGTGCAGCTAATATACCAATGCTACCAGTAGTAAAGGGATTTAAACGAACTAAGTACTCAATGTTATTCTGGATTCTTTTATTATTACCGTTACCTTTCCTTTTACCGGAGCTTGGGATTGGCTTCTTAATTCTTGCGACTGCATTGAACTTGGGCTGGTTGATTCTAGCTTTTAAAGGCTTTACGACAAAAGATGATATGAAATGGGCAAATAAAATGTTTATCTATTCTTTGAATCATATGACCATACTATTTGTATCCATCATAATTTTTGCGTTGTTTAGCTAAATGTAGGAATTCTTTCTTTTCTTAAAGAATTCATATAGACAGAACTGATGTCCTAGGTACACATGAAAATACAACAAAGAAAGAGGGGTTTAATTAAGCTATGATGAAAGGGCTTAAAAAGTGGCGTCTTTTTTCACTACTAGCAGTGATGATGGTTTTCCTTTCTGGTTGTGGTGAAGATTATATTTCTGCACTGAAACCATCTGGTCAAGTAGGTAAAGAACAATTTAATCTATTAATGCTAGCTACTGGAATTATGACGTTAGTTGTAGTAGTAGTATCCGTTGTCTATTTACTTGCATTCTTAAAATTCCGCCGTGCAAAAGTTGGCGAAAATGTTATTCCTAAGCAAGTAGAAGGAAGTCACACTCTTGAAGTGATTTGGACAGTTATTCCAATTATTTTATTATTAATCTTAGCTGTACCAGTTGTTACGGCTACTTACAAATTTGCAGATGTTGCTGCGATGGACGAAGTAGATGAAAACGGTGACAAAACAGCACTTACAGTAAATGTAACTGCAAAATTATATTGGTGGGAGTTTGAATACCCTAACCAAGGTATTGTAACGGCACAAGAATTAGTAGTACCAACAGGTCAAAAAGTTTACTTTAACTTAAAAGCTGCCGATGTTAAGCACTCATTCTGGATTCCTGCTATAGGCGGTAAAATGGATACGAACGTAGATAACTTGAACAAGTTCTATCTAGAATTCGATAAAGAATCAAAAGACCTTAAAGACGGCGTATTCTATGGTAAATGTGCTGAGTTATGTGGTCCTTCACATGCATTAATGGACTTCAAAGTTAAAGCATTAAGCCCAGATGCATTCGATACATGGGTAGCTTCAATGAAAGCAACAGATGGTAAAAAGGCTGACAAAGCTTCAACAGATTTAGGGGAAGCAACATTTGCTCAGAGCTGTATGGGTTGTCATGCTATATCAGGTACAAGTGGTGCAGGCACACCAGGTCCTAACTTAGCTACTTTTGGTGACCGTAACCGTGTTGCTGGTTTCTTAGAACATACTGAAGAAAACTTAAAAGATTGGATTCAAGATCCTGGGAAATTCAAACCAGGTAACTTAATGATGAATCCAGAAGGCACTGCGCCAATTTATGGCGACTTAACTGACGAAGAAATTCAAGCTCTTGCAACGTATATCATGGGCTTATCTGTTGAGAAATAATTTTAGTTTTATGTAACAAACTTGAGGGAGGTAAAAGTTGTGAGCTCATACACACAGAAAAAGGGCTTTGGAGCAACTGTCTGGGACTACATTACAACTGTTGACCATAAAAAGTTAGCAGTAATGTATTTATTAGCCGGTACACTGTTCTTTGCTATCGCTGGTTTTGAAGCGTTATTAATGCGTATTCAATTAATGAAACCAAATAACGACTTCGTATCAGCTGGTTTTTTCAATGAATTATTAACAATGCACGGAACAACGATGTTATTCCTAGCTGCGACTCCATTACTATTCGCATTTATGAACATGCTTGTACCATTACAAATTGGTGCGCGTGACGTAGCATTCCCGTTCCTTAACTCTTTAGGGTTCTGGTTATTCTTCCTAGGTGCAGTATTCCTTCACCTATCATTCTTTATGGGTGGCGCTCCTGATGCGGGCTGGACATCTTATGCATCATTATCTTTATATTCTCCTGGACATGGTATTGACTTCTATGTTCTCGGTTTACAAATATCAGGTGCAGGTACGTTAATTTCAGGTCTTAACTTTATCGTTACGATTATTACAATGCGTGCTCCAGGTATGACATTTATGCGTATGCCATTATTCACTTGGACTTCTCTAGTATCAAGTGCATTAATCCTATTCGCATTCCCTCCATTAACAATTGGTTTATTAATGATGTTATTTGACCGTATGTTCGGTGGTAACTTCTTTGACCACTTAATGGGTGGTAACACAATTATTTGGGAACACCTATTCTGGATCTTCGGACACCCAGAAGTTTATATCTTAGTATTACCAGCGTTCGGTTTATTCTCTGAGATTATTCCAGCGTTCTCTCGTAAACGTTTATTCGGATACTCTTCAATGGTATTCGCAACAATTTTAATCGGTTTCTTAGGGTTCATGGTTTGGGCTCACCACATGTTTACAGTTGGTCTTGGGCCAACAGCTAACGCAATCTTTGCTGTTGCAACAATGGCGATTGCGGTTCCGACAGGTATGAAAGTATTCAACTGGATCTTAACTATTTGGGGCGGATCTATTAAAGTTACAACACCAATGCTTTATGCACTTGGTTTCATCCCGTCATTCGTTGCGGGTGGTGTTACAGGGGTAATGCAAGCATCTGCACCTCTTGACTACCAATTACACGATTCTTACTTTATCGTTGCTCACTTCCACTACGTAATCGTTGGTGGTATCGTAACAGCGTTATTTGGTTCAGCGCACTTCTACTGGCCAATTTTCTTCAACCGTATGTTAAACGAAACACTTGGTAAAATTACTTTCTGGGTATTCTTTATCGGATTCCATTTAACGTTCTTCGTTCAACACTTCTTAGGTTTAATGGGTATGCCACGTCGCGTATTCACTTACATGGAAGGTCAAGGTTGGGATCAGTTTAACTATATCTCTACAATCGGTGCATTAATGATGGGTGTAGGGGTTATCTTAATGGTAATCAACTGCTTAATGTCAATCAAAGGCAAACCAGCAGGTCGCGATCCATGGGGCGATGGACGTACTTTAGAATGGTCAATTCCACAACCAATCCCATTCTATAACTTCCGTCAAACACCTCTTGTTCGTGGTTTAGATCCTTGGTGGATTGAAAAGCAAGAAGGTAATAAAGAAGTTACATTTGCTGAGCCAATCGGTGATATTCATATGCCGAACAACTCAGCTATCCCATTTGTTATTTCTATGGGTTTGTTTATCGCGGCATTCGGTGCTCTTTACAACCCAGATGCAGATAAACCATGGTCAATTTATATTTTAATTGCTGGTCTTGCAATTACATTTGGTGCTATGATTTTCCGTTCTGTTAAGGACGATCACGGCTTCCACTTACACAAAGAAGAAATTCTTGAAATTGAAGAACATCTTTACGGCAAAGGAGGAAATAAATAATGGATTTCAATACTAAATTTACTCCTCATACTTGGCCAGATCATCCTGAACAAGCGACGATGGAAGGGAAAAATAAAGTTGTTGGTTTCTGGATTTTCCTTGCCTGTGAAGTTGTACTTTTCGCAAGTTTATTCGCTACTTACCTAGCGCTTAAGAACAAAGGGCCAGCTGGCATGGAGTTCACAACACAAGATTTATTTGAATTACCTTTAGCTTTCGCTATGACGATGTTATTATTAACATCTTCACTAACGTCTGTTTATGCCATTTACCATATGCGTAACTTTAACTTTAAGGCTATGCAAACTTGGCTTGGTATAACATTACTTTTAGGTCTTGGATTCTTAGGTCTTGAAATTTATGAATTCAATCATTATGTAGGTCTTGGTTTTACATTTGACCAATCTGCATTCTCAACTGCGTTTTATTCATTAGTTGGTACACATGGTTTCCACGTAACATTAGGTCTTGTGTGGATTGCTACGTTAATGCTTCGTAATGCTAAACGTGGTCTTAACTTATACAATGCACCTAAATTCTTCGTGGCTGCATTATACTGGCACTTTATCGACGTAGTTTGGGTATTCATCTTTACAGTAGTTTACTTGATGGGAGTGATCGGATAATATGTCATCACACGATACACCTATAGTTGCTAAGTCACAGGCACAATACGAGTATGATCGTCATCATAATGCCGTTCATATGCGTAAACAAGTAATTAATTTTGCGATGATGATTTTCTTTACGTTTATCGCATTCGCAGTAGTTGCAGCTGATTTTTCTAAATACTTAATATTACCGCTTATTTTATTGCTTGCTGGAGTTCAAGTTGTTCTTCAACTTTACTCTTTCATGCACTTAGAAGACAAAAAAACACACTTCGGTGGTGTAATTGGCTTCTTCATGTGGATGGGTATTTTAATCGCATTTACATTCTTCTTAGCATTTTTAACAATCATTTGGTGGTAATCATCAAAAAAAGCACGTTCTCTACTTACTGTAGGAACGTGCTTTTCTTTTTGGGTTCTGCTAAAAAGTTAAATGGATGAAGAGTAATAATTAGTGGTAGATAGAAAAACCTAACACTGCTTTCATATGAGCTTAAAACGTTGTTTAAAAATGCTAAACATGTACACCTTGATTTCTTTTGTATGGGGTTAAGCACTTTATTATTTTGAGCAGAGGCACCTTACCTTATATAAAAAGACGACAAGCAAATAAAAATGTACATTTCTGTGCGGACATTTATACTTTAATTAAAGTTTTCATTTTATACAAGTTGATTGGAGTGGAGACTGGGCGACTCCTTGGGGATCAGCGATATAGAGGAACGAAGGCTAAAAACATCACGTCCTGTGATAACGCCTTCGTGACCAACATCGTGCTGCTGTCGCTACGTTGCACTCACGCTTTCGCGCAAAAGACATCTGTTGGCCCGAGACCCTGCAGAGAAGCGAAGCGGCTCATCGGGCGCCCCCAGGAAGCTCTGCTCTGCGCGAAAGCGAAGCGTCAGCGGCAAAGCGCCCAGTCGGAACGGAAATCAACCCTGCGCTATGTTGATAGCCACGAGAAATAAGATATTCTTCAGGATGATTTATAGTTTTTAACATTTTTTCAATAGATGAACTAGCTTGTATGAGTAATATATTGTGGTTAGTAATTTGTTCACCTTTCGTTCATTGCAGAATGTTTGTAAGCGTTCTATAATAGGGATACTGAAGTTAAAGGAGTGCGTTTTGTATGCCACTTAGTATATTTGGTTTCCAAGCTTTATGGAGCCCATACTTAATAGGGGTTCTTGTATTTATAACAGTCATCTATTTTCTAGTCACAACAAAGTGGCGCAAGGATTTTAAAGTAAGTGAGCCTTTGAAAAAAGGAGAGGCTATTTATTTTGTACTGGCGATGGTAACGATATATATTATTAAAGGATCTCCAATAGATTTAATGGCGCACATTATGTTTACAATGCATATGGTGCAAATGGCTATTTTATTGTTACTTGTACCGATTTTCTTAATTAAGGGGATTCCTTGGTGGGTATGGAAAGTTGCGATTGAAGCACCAGTTGTTAGATCTTTATTTAAAGTATTTACATTTCCCGTCGCTGCAGTATTTGTGTTTATTGGTCTATTTTCTTTCTATCACTTACCTGCAGTGCTAGACTACATTAAATTAAACGAAACTCTACATGGTACATATACATTTGTATTATTTGTTTCTGCTGTCTTAATGTACTGGCCTTTGATTCAAAAGATGCCAAATCAACCACAAATGAAGCCTTTGCATAAATTAGCCTATATCATTGCGAATGCGGTATTAATTACACCTGCGTGTGCGTTAATTATTTTTGCGCCAAACGCTATGTATGAAACATATACAAATGGTGAAGCATGGCTAAAAGCAATGGAACTTTGTGTACCAGTGGCCACACTTTCTAGCTTATCTCTTTCAGGGCCAGAGCTCTTTACAAATATGACACCTGTTGCTGATCAGCAACTAGGCGGCGTTTTAATGAAGATTTTACAAGAGATTATTTTTGGGGTATTACTAGGGGCGATTTTCCTTAATTGGTATCGTGCAGAACAAAAGGATCCGGATAAAATTACTGCCGATGCTTTAAAAGAGCATCAAAAGAAATGGGAAAGCCAGCAGCAACATTAATTGTAAAATAAAGAAATTTAACTTCTTTCAACAGGTGTCCAAATACCTGTACCTGTCGCTACGCTTTCGGTACAAAAGATACTTGCTGAAATAGAGGAACTCAGTCTAAGAGCGCCACATCCTGTGGCAACGACTGAATGACCAACATCGTGTTGGCCTAGAGCCTCCGGCGGATGCCACGGAATCGGAAAGGAGTTCTTAGGGGATGTTAGCCTAAAAACATCGCATCCATGCAATAACGGCTAACTGACCTGCATCGGTAAAAACGCCACGTCCTGTGGCATTACCGAAATGATCGACATCGTGTCGGCCCTCATGCAGGCCTAAGCACAAAGCCGATTCCGGACGTAATTATGCCGGGGCATAATTGATTTTAAAGTATAAGGGGTTTTGTCAATGGAATTGCAAATTTTGCCTACTATAAGTACATCATTCATTGTTATTAGTGCTGTACTTGTAGCTATTGGTTGGGGCTTAATTATAAAAAGAAAAGTTGAGGCACATAAAAAAGTAATGCTTGCAGCAGGTGTCGCAGCACTTATCTTCTTTATTATTTATGCTTCACGTACAATCTTTATTGGTAACACAGCGTTTGGTGGCGGAGAAGATTTAAAACCATATTATACGTTCTTCTTAATTTTCCACATTACGCTTGCAACAACTGGAGCAGTATTTGGGATTGTTAGTATCATCTCTGGTTTGAAAACGAATCTTAAGCTTCACCGTCGTATTGGACCGATTACAAGTATTATTTGGTTCTTCGTAGCTATTACCGGAGTTCTCGTTTACCTGTTACTTTATATTTTATTTGAGCCAGGTGAAACAACATCTGTCATTAAAGCTATTTTAGGCTTTTAACTTCTTTCAGCTGGTGTCATTGTGCTGAAGCATAATTGATCAAAAAGATCTCCCTCCTTTTTATTTTTGAGAAGGAGGGAGATTTTTTATGGATGTTTGATTAAATAGGGATATGACAACAACAAAGAGTAAAGGGCCGATTAAAATACCAACAAATCCAAACATTTCAAAACCGATATACATTGCAATAAAGGTTGTGAGTGAGGAGAGTCCAACTTTATTTCCAATCACTCTAGGTTCAATCATACGTCGAACTAAAAATAGTGCGATTGTTAATACGACTAGCATAACAGCAAAAATATAATCACCTGTAAAGGCTTTGTATAGTGCCCAAGGAAGAAGCAAAATGAATGAGTCTAAAAAAGGAACGAAGTCTAAAATGACTAGCAAGAGTGATAAAACGAGTGGGAATGGAGTTTTAAGAAAATAAAAAGTCCCAAAAGATATAGCTAAAATACAAATACCAACAAAAAATTGTGCTTTCATAAAACCAAATAAAGCAAGTTTCACACGCTGTCCAATAAATAGAATTTTTTGTTGATAGTGAAACGAAATAGGTGCTAACATTTTCCGGTTAATATTCGGTAGTTCTAAAAGAAACATATATAACACAATCCAATAAACAAAAATATCAAACAAACGAGAAGTAATATACGTAAGTAAAGATGACCAAACATTCACATTTGTTAAAGAAAGAGCATATTTCTCAATTGAAGAAAGAACTTGTGTTATCATAAGTTGAATTTGTATAACAAGATCTAAGGGCAAACGATGCGTGTAGTTGGAGAGCTTGGATTGCATTTGAATCCATATTGCTGAGAGCTGATTGAGGTACTCTGGAATATCAATGATAAATATTGAAAATTGTTTCCAGCTTATAAATATGATGAGAATACATAATAATAATGTCACAATTGAAAAGATCATAAAAAAAATGGATGCGACTATTTTTCGTTTTTTTCGGAACCGTTTACTAATTCGTATGATGACAGGTTCCAATAATAATGCAGTTACGTAGGCAAGCAGTATAGGTAATGACAGGGATATAAACCAGAGAATTGCAATTCCAGCCGCTATAACGATTATCGGATGGCGAAAAAAAGGGCTTTTTAAAAATTGTAACATTTATCTCACCTACATCATGTAAAAGATATAGTTAGTATGAGAAGAAAAAAATTTTTTACTCAAAATAAAAAAGACTGGACCACCAGTCTTTTCAGTTTAGCTATTGCACTGCATGCTATTGCCGTTACTGTTACCTGATAAAAAATAAAATGATTTCGATGTTTAATCGACATATATGCACCGTGAAATAACTATCTAAAATTACGCACGAATTTCAAAAGCTTGTAAGTCTAATTTAACCTTTTTTAAGATTTCTTCACATTTTTTTACAAGATGAGCTGGATAAACTTCATCATCACCATACTCAACACCGTGTGGATAGTAGTACTTACCAAGTACTGGTTTCATTAATGTTAAGATTGCATCGTGTGCACCAACATCACCTGATTTAGCATATGAGAATACACGTAGGTAATAACGTCCCTCACGAGTATCGAAACGCTTATCAAATGTCATACGTTCGTAGTCCCAGCCGCCATCACATTCTAAACCGTTTTTTTTCATGACGCTTACAATAAGTTCTTGATCAGCTGTTAAATTTTCAAGGTTAGTATTTTCAAAATACATCTCTAATCCTCCTTTAGGTTCTCGTACAAAGTATACGCTCATTTTTATAATAGAGCATATTCGACATTGTTGCAATGACAACATTGTGTCAACACAACTACAATTGATATAATAGTTTTAGAATAATCGTGATAAGAAGGAGTCATGTATGAAAGCTTTATTTCGCATTTTTATGGCATGTGCTGCAATTGCGTTGATTGGCTTTATGTTTTTTAATACACCACGTGAAAACGAGCCGCTAAAAGGCCCGAATGCCAATTCAAATATCATTCCCAAAACCGAGTTAACGCAACCTGAAATGGGGGCAATGCCACGTCCGGAAAGCGGGATGTCGACATTAATCGGGAAAGAAATAAAGGCAGTTTCAGATAAATATGGTGAACCAGTGCGAAAGGAACCATCGTCCTTTGGCTATGATTGGTGGATCTACAATGCAAGTCCTTCCAAATTTTTTATGGTAGGCGTTGAAAATAATGTGGTGACACAAGTTTATCTAGCTGGTGAAGATTTAGATGCTTCTCCTTTTAAGGTTGGTCAGAAGCGTGATGATATATACCGAATGACTATCATTGATTACGAAGTAACCGCGAATGTTGGTAAAAATATTTTCTCTTTCTCGATGAGTGAAGAAGATATGCAGACACGGTTGCTTGTAAAATTCGATGGGCTGTTTGCACAACTCTATCTCGATAGAGAAACGAGTGAGCTACAAGGCATACGCTTTACTAATAGTAAAACTCTTGTTCTTCATCAACCTTATGAAATGACTTATCAAGGCGAGCTAGTTATACCAACACCACCTTCTTCCTTTTTACAGAAGGAAATTAATGAAGCAAGTGCTGCGCAACTTGACGATTTAATAAATGTAGCAAGAGTTCAACATGATTTATCTCCATTAAATATTGATGAATCAATAGAAGAAGTTGCAAATATGCATAGTGAAGATATGAAGGTTCAAAATTTCGTTGGTCATGAATCACCAACAAATGGAGATTTAAAAAAGAGATTAGAAACACAGGGTATCGAATATAGTGAGGCAAATGAAAATCTTGCGACTGATTATTTTGATGCTATCGAAGCAATGCATGGCTGGCTTAATTCATCTGAGCACCGAAAAATCATTTTAAATGATTTATATACTACAGTGGGATCTGGAGTCTTTTTAAACTATTATACGCAAATATTGTTAGAATCTTCTTCACAGGAGCTGGATAGTGAGAATAAAGACTCTGAGGAACCAGTAGAAAATATTGATGAATCATCACCTTGAAGAGAAACTTAACCTGTGGAGTTTTTCTTCACCTCACTGATTAGTAGTTTTCAATAATCAAGCGTTTACGGGAAGTGAATCTTGTTCCGCTTTCGGTACATCTAAAATGCTGGAATATATAGAAATCAAAGACTGAAAATACACTTGGCAAAATCAAGTGTATCTTCAGTCTTTTCAGTTAGACGAAAAAGAGAAGCACAATAACCAACTACAATTTTCGTCACACCATTATATACGCCGTCATATGCTAGAGAACCGAAAGGGGGAATGAAGCTTGCAATTAGCTGAGCTATTAAAAGACTGGCCGTGTAGTGTAACTGGAGGATCTATTCGTACAGATATTACAGGCGTTGAGGATTATGCTCAGGCAGTAAAACCTGGGGATATTTTCATTGTACGTAAAGGTAAGAAAACATCGGGAAGTCGTTTTGTAAAAGAAGCATTAGCTCGGGGAGCTGCCGCTATAGTATCAGAGGAAAGTATTTCAATACCTATTACTGATCAAAGTATTCCTTTTGTTTGGGTTCCGAATACATCCTTATTTTTATCGTATGCGAGTGCAAAGCTTTCAGCCTTTCCAGCGGAAGCATTAACAGTCATTGCGGTTACGGGTACGAATGGTAAAACAACAGTGAGTCATTTTGTGAGCCAATTGCTAAGAGCTCTACATAAAAACGTCGCGGTTATTGGAACTGTAGGATTTTTCATCAATGAACAGAAACAACAAACAGTGCATGAGCAATTAACTACATTACAGGCAAAAGAGTTGCATCCGATTTTAAAGCAATGTGTACGAAATGGTGTTACACATGTTGTTTTAGAAGCTTCGTCAATGGGGTTACAGCAACATAGGCTTGATCATTGTGATATCGATTGTGGTGTTTTTTTAAATTTAACGGAGGACCATTTAGAAGATCATGGAGGACTTGAAGCGTATAAGCGGGCGAAAAAAAGGTTGGCAGATTTGTCAAAAAAGCTTGTGCTAAATGGGGATGATAATTTTTGCCGTTCCGTTGGTATTTATGATAAGAAAAAATCCTGCTCATTCGGGTTTGATAATCATAATGATTTACATATCCAAATTGTTAGTGAATCAATTGGAAAAACGGTGCTTTGTTTACAAACGTCCTCGAGCGAACATATCGTGGAAATTCCTTTTAACGGAAAATATCATGTGCAAAATGCTGTAGCTGCGTTAATGACTTTATGGCGGCTAGGTTTTTCAATTGAAGATCTAGCGGAGCATATGTGGTTGTTAAGGCTACCAGAAGGAAGGCTTGAGAAAATAGACAATCCATTTGGGGTTGACGTGTATGTAGATTATGCTCATACGGCCGAGGCATTACAGGCTGTTTTGCAAACTTTGGATCGTTCTAAAAACCTTTACCTTGTATTTAGCTGTGGGGGGAATCGAGATAAGGCGAAACGTTTTGCGATGGGAGCGGTAGCTAGTAAGTATGCGGATGTCATTTTTTTAACAACGGATAATCCACGTGATGAGGACCCTATTTTAATTAATGAAAGTATTATTGCTGGTTTTACTGAGCAGCAATATTATGAAATCTATTTAGATCGAAAAGTTGCTATTCATCAAGCGCTAGCAAAGGCAGAAAAAGGCGATATTGTACTTGTTGCCGGAAAAGGGCATGAACAAACCCAACAAATAAAAAATCAAAAATTCCCTTTTTCCGATCAACAATGTATTCGAGATTACTTTTTAAATCTTATGTCTAAGGACGGCGTTGAATAACAAAGAAAGATCCAGTCGCAATAGCAAGTCTTCGTCCAGTCTCATCCTCGATATCGCATTCCATCACAAGTGTCTGGCGCCCTTTATGGACGAAACGCCCACGAGCGATTAGTTCCTTGTTCGTTGTTGTAGCAATATAAGAGATATTCATATTTGTTGTGACAACATTAAAGCCTTCTGGCACTGAACGCGAAGCAAGTCCGCCCATTGCTGCATCTGCAATTGTTGCAATAATCCCACCGTGTGGTACCTTAATAGTATTATGGATAACAGGTGTAATGGGAATACGAACTTCACTAACTTCGGATTCAAATTTGCCTACCATATGTAAGGCAGCATTAATATAACGTCGATGAATACCTTGTTGTTTATCGCGAAGTCCAGACAATAAATGTAGTAAGACTTCCTCATCTTCAGGCGTGCTATGTTGTAAAATCTCTGCAAGTAATTGTTCTATTTGTTCTTTAGATGATGGTACCAATTTAAAAACTCCTCCATTTAAAAATATCAATAATGTAAAATTACCATAAAATCTGTTATGATGGAAAAGAGATTGGGGGAATTAAAAATGATGATGACCTCTGACTGGGCAATCATTTTGGATGAGGCCGATGCGCTTTGTGAGATGATTCTTTCCTCTGAGCCTGCGAAAGCGCTGCAACAAGCTTATGATGATGTGTATAGCGACGTCCAAATAGTGGAAGCTATTTACGCTTTCAATCGCATGAAAGAGCAGTACGAAGATGTACAACGTTTCGGAAAATATCATCCGGATTATCATACAATTATGAAATCGATTCGTCAGCAAAAGCGCGCACTCGATTTAAATGAAAAGGTTTCGGCATTGAAACTTGCTGAGAACGATTTTCAAGATTTGCTTGACCAAATAAGCTTACTTATAGGAAAAACTGTTTCTGAAGCGGTAAAAGTTCCTGTAAGTAATCCGTTCTTTGCATCAGGTTCTTCATGTGGTGGAGGATGTGGCTCAGGCGGTTCATGCTCATGCTCTGCTTAACACAAGGTAATGCTTTTTAATAGACTATATACAAAACTCGATTGAGTTTGTATATAGTTTTTTTATTACTATATTATGTTGTAGCGACAGCAACATACATCAGGATGAAATTGCTGAATAAAAATAAAAATTGTATAGTAATTGAATAGGTGATAGAGAAAGTAAAGGAGGATAAATGGATGAAGACTTATCGAATTGCCGTTATACCAGGAGATGGGATTGGTAAAGAGGTTGTACCTGCGGCGATAGAAGTGCTTAATAAAGCTGCTCAACTAGATGGCAGCTTTCAGTTTGAATGGACAACATTCCCATGGGGGTGTGATTATTATTTAGAGACAGGTAAAATGATGCCTGATAATGGTATTGAAATTTTAAAAGGTTATGATCAAATCTTTTTAGGTGCCGTAGGTATGCCCGATTTAGTACCAGATCACATTTCATTATGGGGACTACTTATTAAAATCCGCCGTGAGATGAAACAATCTATTAATGTGCGTCCGGCAAAGCTACTTCAAGGTTTGCCTTCACCTTTACGTAACCCAAATGGCTTTGATTTTGTAGTTGTACGTGAAAACTCAGAAGGAGAGTATGCTGAGAGTGGTGGCAGAATACATAGTGGACAAGATGAAGTTGCTATCCAAAATGCTATTTTCACGAGGAAGGGAACAGAGCGGGCAATGCGATATGCATTTGAAATGGCGAAAACTCGACGCCAGCATGTTACAAGTGCCACAAAATCTAACGGAATTACGTATAGTATGCCTTTTTGGGATGAAGTATTTGCAGAAGTAGGTAAAGATTATGAGGACATAGGCCAAGTATCTAATCATATTGATGCTTTAGCTGCTTTTTTAGTGATGAAGCCAGAAAACTTTGATGTAATTGTTGCATCGAATTTATTTGGGGATATTTTAACCGACTTAGGTGGTGCAATTATGGGCAGCATCGGAATTGCGCCAGCTGCAAATTTAAATATAGAACGACAATATCCATCCATGTTTGAACCAGTTCATGGCTCAGCTCCTGATATTGCAGGACTAGGAATCGCAAATCCGCTTGGACAAATTTGGACAGGAAAAATGATGCTTGATTTCTTAGGCTATCATGAGGTTGGTACAAAAGTGCTGAATGCGATGGAAGCAACATTAGCGCAAGGTGTTAAAACAGGTGATTTGGGAGGAAAAGCAACATTACGTGATGTAACGGATGCGGTATTACATCATTTACAATGAAGTGAAATTTAAAAAGTCATGACCAAAAGTAGTGGGGGACATTTGTTAAAACGTATGCCATTCATCCTCATTCCGTAAAAACTCTTACTTTTGAGGGGGGATAAGTTGATCTCCGTTACGACTGGGCGGCTCCTCGGGGATTAGCAATAGAGGAACAAAGGCTAAAAGCATCACATCCTGTGATAACGCCTTCGTGACCAACATCCTGCTGCTGCCGCTACGCTAGCACTACGCTTTCGCGCAAAAAACATCTGTTGGCCCAAGCGGCTCATCGGACGCCCCCAGGAAGCTCTGCTCTGCGCGAAAGCGAAACGACAGCAACAACGAATGTTTTCTGTGCGAAAGCGAGGCGACAGCAACAACAAATGTTTTATCTGTGCGAAAGCGAAGCGACAGCAACAAAGCGCCCAGTCGGAACGGAGATTAACCACACGTTATGGTAATGATAGAACTTTAAACAGTGGGGTTTTCATCAGTTCGACTGTTTATTGATCTTTGCTAAAACTTACTAAAAAATCTAAGGGGTGTAGGGTCACATGATCAAGTTTTTTCAGTATAACTGGCAAGTAAGAGACGAATGGTTCGAGTGGTGTAATCAGCTAAGTATAGAGGAATTATTGAAAAAGCGAAGTGGTGGAGTAGGTAGTATTCTATATACACTATTTCATATTATTGAAGTTGAATATAGCTGGATTCGCGGCATTATGGGAGAAAGAGACATAATATTCGATTTTGATGAATATAGAACGCTTGAAAAAGTAAAAAATCTCTCAATTGAATTACAAGAAGAAATTATTGAATTTTTGAAGCATAATGAAAATTTAAGCGATGAAATCGTAAAGGTTTCTTGGGATACAAATACTTATACAAAAAATGATATTTTACACCATACTATTGCACATGAAATTCATCATATAGGGCAGCTTTCTGTGTGGGCGAGACAATTAAATTTATCCCCGGTACCTGCTAATTTTATAAGAAGAAAATATTAAAAGGTAAGGGCTATAACAAGTAGCCCTTACCCATCAATGTGTTAACCTAATGGAACTTAAGCTCCATTCCATGGTTCTTATTTTTGTAGTAATTCCACAGCAATATCAGGTCGATCTGTAACAATACCTTTTGCACCATTGTGAATTAATTTATTCATTGTTGGAGCGTCATTGATCGTCCAATAATGAACAGGGATATTTAAATTGCTTAAAAACTGGATAAACTTCGGAGAATCTAAGTTAATTACTCCTGATTTAGGTGGTATTTGGAATACATCTACCTTTGGATGATATAAATGTCCGAACTGGCTTGAAAAAGAAGCGAATGCTTTACGAACATCTGATTCGCCTGCACCTAGTGCTACTTGATTTTGAGCATATAAATTAAAGCGATCGATCTGTTCGCCGTAGAAGCTTGTAACAACTACTCGATTCTCAGCACCAAGCTCTTCAATTAAACGCCATAGTTTAGATGGCATTAAAC